>JAHYIU010000030.1 GCA_019429425.1 Candidatus Syntrophosphaera sp. | reverse complement strand
GATCCCGCTTTCCGGGCTGAAGAAATGCCGGCTGCCGTCAATGTGAGACTGGAATTTCACGCCTTCCTTGGATATCTTGCGCAGGGCGGCCAGGCTCATGACCTGAAATCCGCCGCTGTCCGTGAGCATCGGTTTGGACCAGGAAATGAACTTGTGCAATCCCCCGGCTTCGCGGATAAGTTCATGTCCAGGGCGCAGATAGAGGTGGTAGGTGTTGCCCAGGATGATCTGCGCGTGGCTTTCCTCCAGTTCGTGGGGACTCATGGCTTTGACGGTTCCGAGGGTTCCGACGGGCATGAAAACGGGGGTTCGGATCGTGCCGTGGCTGGTCATTATTGTGGCTGCGCGGGCGTTGCCGGAGGTTTTATTTAAAGTAAACTTGAACATTATTGCTTCAGGGAAAGGGAAAAAGGGCAAAAGGGGAAAAGGGGCAACGCAGGTTGTAAAACTGGCGTTGCTTGAGTTGAAACAACAAGTTTATGTTTGGTCATCAGCGGCTTTTGCCTTTTCTTTCAAAGCTCTGATCAGGCCCGCCAGCATGGAGCGGATGTGCTTGACCTTGGCATAGTAGCTCGAGATATCTGCAAAATAGGCAAGTCGGAAGGCAATTTCCAGCTGGGTTTCCAGTTCCGACAGGGAACCGTTGGCGATAAACAGGAACCTGATGTAGTCGACCGTGCTGCTGCGGCTGTGCCCTTCGGCGATGTTGGAAGGTATGGAAACCGCGCACCTTCTTAACTGAGCTGTCATTCCGTATTGCTCAGATTTTGGGAAATTATTGGTAAGCTTGTAGATATCTATGGCAAAATCCATGCTTCTTGCGTAAACATCCAAATCACGGTATGATCCCATTGAAACCTCCATTTTTCATTGGATTGGCTAAGAGTCTTGTCATTGGCGCAGTTCCCTTTTCCCCTTTTTCCCTTTTCCCTACCTATTCATGAATCTGAGGACTTCGCTGGCAATATCGGAATAGAAGGCCATGAACATCAGCGCCATCAGGAGGAAAAGGCCGATGGTCTGCAGTACCGATTGGACCTGGACGGAGATGGGCTTGCGGATGATGCCCTCGATCACGGCGAAGAGGATCATGCCGCCGTCCAGGATGGGGATGGGAAGCAGGTTCATGATCATCAGGATCAGGCTGATGCTGCCAAAGAAAAGCAGCAATTGGCCCAGACCCTTTCGCCCAACCTGCTGGCTGAGGGTGGCGATCATCACCGGGCCTCCGACTGATCTTTGCAGGTCGGCAGGCCTTTTTACCAGTTTGTAGAGCATCTGGTAGTTTGTGCTGATGAAATTGGCCGTATTGAAGGAGCCCAGCCTCACAGCCTCCCAGAGACTGAAATGGCGGGTATAGCGAACTGGCTGGGCCTGCAGGATCCCGATCGTCTTGGCCGTGCCGGTGGCGAGGCTGGTTTCGAGATTGAGGGTTCGGGAAAAGGTCTCTTCGCCACGCCGGATGTCCAACACAACCTGGTCCCGGGGTGAATTGACGATCAGTTCGCGCATGGCATACCAATCCGAAACCGAGACCGAATCCACCGCTGTGATCAGATCCCCGGATCTCAGATTGGCATGATAGGCCGGGGTTTTGGGGATCACGTCGCCGATCACGGTGGCAGCCTGGGGATAGAGGCTCAGGGCGAGCGATTCGGCTTCTGAAGCTTGAACATCGATGCTGATGGGCTCTCCAGACCTGTCGACTAACGCGGTCCCGCCTTGGTCGATCAACAAGGCTTCCAGGAAATCGCTGAAACCCTGGATGGGCTTGGAGTTGAAGCTGATCAGGCTGTCTCCGGGAACGAAAATCTCAGCCCATTTGCCCTCGGCCCTGTGGATGATGGGACGCTGGTCCTCCACCTTGAGGGGCAGCACAAAGGACACCATGAATAGCAGCAAACCGAGGATCAGATTGGCAAAGGGACCGCTGAAGGCGATCAGGACCTTTTTCCACCAGGCCTTTTTGCGGAACGAATCTGCCCCGGCTGATGGATCGTCAGGATTTTCGCCCTTCATCTTGACATAGCCGCCCAGAGGGAGCCAGCCGATGCGATACTTGATCCCCTTCTTTTCAAACTGCAATATTGGTTTGCCGAAACCCAGGGAAAATTTCTCAATGCCGACTCCAAACCAACGGGCGGCAAGAAAATGCCCGAGTTCATGAATGAAGATCATGAGGCCGAAGGCGAGAATGGTCAGTATTAGAGTCATGGTAGGGCGTGGAAGCGTGAAAACGTGAAACCGTGCAACACTGTTAGTTTGTTGTTTTGACCCATTTGTGGTCAACCTTGTCCAGTTTATTGGATAATGTTTTGATTAATTGTAAGATCATGGGTCTGATCCTCTTGATGTGATCAACCAGGTTGGCAGTGTCCCTTATGAAGCCAAGCTGCCTAGATATCTCCACGTGGGTTTCCAGTTCTGAAAGAGAACCATTGGACATATAAAGATACTGAATGAATTCTTTGGTTGTGTGCCTGCCTGAACCCTCGGCTATGTTTGAGGGAATCGAAACAGCGCTCCTGCGCATTTGAGAGCTAAGACCGAACTGCTCTTGCCTGGGGAAGTCTTCTGTTGCTTTGTAGACTTCAAGGACCAACTTGATGCTCAGCTTGTACAAATCAAAATCGGTATACGAATACACGCTCCCTCCTGGCTACTCATTGAGCATGTGTTTGCTTCATTGTTACACGCTTCCACGCTTCCACGTTTTCACGATTCCACCCTTCCACCTTTTCACCTTTTTACGTTCTTTGCCGCAAGGGTTATAGCGATATAAGACGCGACGTCCGTGGAATAAGTTCCGGTTCCAAAACCCGCATCATAACCGAGTTCGATGGCCAGTTCATGAGAGATCCGCGGTCCGCCGCAGATGAACAGCATCTTGTCTCTAAGCTGTTCAGCCTCAGCCAGTTCGATCAGTTTGGTGAGGTTCTTGATGTGGATGTTTTTCTGGGTGACCACCTGCGAAACCAGGATCACGTCCGCCTTTTCCTCGCGCGCGCGGCGTAACAGCTCTTCCGAAGGAACTTGGGCGCCCAGGTTGATAGCCGTGAAGTACTGATAGCGCTCCAATCCGAAGCGATGATTGTAGCCTTTCATGTTCATGATGGCGTCGATGCCGACGGTATGGGCGTCGCTTTCGATGCAGGCTCCCACAACGGTTATCTGCCTGCCGAGCTCTTCCTTGATGTATTCGTCGGTGGTTTCCAGGTCCATGACCGGAGTTTCCACAACCTTGACTCTGATCTTGGAAGTGTCTACAGATTCGGAGGTTGCGGCATAGGCGATGAAATGGGTGTAGCCCTCACGCAGGTCACGCATGGCGCAGATCTCGATGTCGTCGAAACCGATCTGTTTCAAGAGCAGTCTGGCTGCTTCCTTGCCAACCGCGTCTGGCGAAACCGGCAGGCTGAAGGAAAGCTGCATCTTGCCGTCGCCGGAGGTGTCGCCATAGGGGCGGATGATTGCTTTCTTGGTCATAAGCCCAACTCCTGCTTCATCTTATCGAGGAAGGGATTGAAATATGTATCGCCCTTGCGGAACACTCCGCCGAGTCCCTTGCCTCCATTTTCCGGCCTCTTGATATCGGCAAATTCGCCATTGGCCATGGCCTTGAACAGCCCTTCCTGCGCGACGCGTTCCAGAAAGTCACTGGCTTCCCGCAACACCTGGTTGGCCCGCCTGTTTACAAAACTGTCCGGTGCCAGGCAGATGTTTTCGTCCAAGTCCTTGACAGCTTTGAATATATACTGGGCGTTCTCGATCGCCAATGAACGGTCGGCCAGATGCGGAGTGTGGATCGCTTCGGTCATCATGCCCAGCAGTTGCACGCCCTGATGGGTGAGCTGGCCGATGAAATTGAACATGGCGTCCATCAGATGGGTCTTGAAAATGTTGCCGCTGGCGAACTTGGTGGGGGGCATGTATTTAACCGGTGCCTGCGGAAAGAGTTCCTTGGTCAGCAGAGCATGGGCCAGCTCATAGGAAAAGCTGTTCTCCAGTTCCGGATCGATCTCATGGGCGTGGCCGAGGCCCATCTTTTCTCGCTTCATGCCGCTCAGCAGGGCAAATTGTTCGTTCAATAGCTGCGAAGCCGTCACCGTATATGCCTTTTCGACCGCGTCGGAGGTGGTGAGATAATTGTCTTCGCCGGTTTGGATCTCGATCCCGGCAAAGGCGTTGATCATGCGGCTGAAATACTGGTCCAGCAAGGTCCTTTTTGGATTGATGTCCCGGAACAGGATGCCATACATGGCGTCGTTGAGCATCAGGTCCAGGCGCTCGATCGCGCCCATGGCTGAAATTTCCGGCATACACAGGCCCGAGGCGTAGTTGGTGAGGCTGATGTAACGCTGCTCGGTTTCCGAAACCTCATCCAAGGCGGCGCGCATGATGCGGAAGTTTTCCTGAGTAGCGTAAGTGCCTCCAAAACCGACGGTTGTGGCGCCATAGGGCACGTAGTCCAGCAGAGATTGCGCGGTGGAGCGGATCACGGCGATGATGTCCGCGCCTTCCGAAGCCACGGCTTTGGCCTGGATCACGTCTTCATAAATGTTTCCGGTGGCAACGATTACGTAGATCGCCGGAACCCGGCGAGGTCCGAAACGGGTGAACATCGCCTCCCGGGTTTCGTGCTGGTGGGCAATGTGCTTGAGCATTCGTCCGGAAAGTTCGTCCAGGACGGCAAAGATCTCAGCCGGAGCTGCCTGCGGCTGCTCCAACAGGTCCAGTTCTCCCCGTCCCACTGCTTCAGCGACTTCCTGGGCACTCATGTTATTGGCCAGCATGGCGTTGGCAACCGGGATCGCGGCTCCCTTCACCAGGGCGTTTTTCGCCTGCAAATGGTCGACAACCACGTTGGGCAGGGGTTTTCCGTCTTTGAGCGCGCCGTCAATGCCCAGCAAACGAAGCACCGTACGCTCGATCGTCAGCGATGAGTATTCTTCGAACAACCAATCAAAGGAATGGGCTATCCGTCCGGCTGCTTCGCGGGCCCTTTGGATCAATCCGGGATCGATGTCCAGCTTGAGCATCAAGCCTCCAAATCATTATTATTTCTATGTTTGCACGTTTTTTGGAAGGCAGGTTCCCGTCAAGTAAAAAGGGATGGAAGGCCCAATCAATGGGCTTTGGAACTAACAGAAAGCCGCCAGATGTCTTAAAACCTTGATCCACTGAACAAACTAAAACTTAGGTTAAATAGCTTGACTAAATATCTGTCTTATTCAAAATGTAGTTTAAACAAGAACATGGTCCAGGGAGGAGTTATGAACGCGCTTAATGCTGTTCTCTCAGGTTTGATGGTGATAATGATATGGTCTGGATTGTCGGCACAAATGCCCCAATGGATATGGGCAGATGGGGTTGGGGGTGCCAACAACGATGTTGGCCTATCCATTGCCACTGACAGTGAGGGCTATGTTTATGTCACAGGTCGTTTTTACGAGTCTGTGACCTTGGGATCGATCACGCTGACCAGCACGGGAGGCAATAACGTTTTTGTGGCTAAAATTGATACCGACGGCAACTATATCTGGGCTGTGAGTGGCGGAGCCAATATGCCCAAAGCCATGGCGCTAGATGCCGCCGCCAATGTTTACATCACGGGCTGGTTTAACGGAACCGCCGTATTCGGCTCACACACAATCACAAGTGCCGGCGCTGAGGATATCTTCGTGGCGAAGCTGAGCAGTGACGGAGCCTGGCTTTGGGCCAGCAGCTTCGGCGGAACCTTGAATGACAACGGTTTTGCCATAGCTGTGGATTCTTGTTCGCAAGCGTATGTCACAGGCTGGTTTTCTGGATCCATCCAGGTTGATGGCAACACCCTGACCAGCTATGGACTCCGCGATATCCTGCTGGTCAAATTTGACATTGGCGGTGGTGTTATGTGGGCTGAACATGCTGGCGGCACGGCTTATGACGAGGGTTATGGCATTGTTCTGGACGCTGTTGGCAACATATACCTGAGCGGATATTTCACTGGTACGGCCAATTTTGGCAATTCAACCTTAACCAGTTATGGCGAGGCGGATATTTTCGTGACCAAATTGGATAGCTCTGGAGACTTTCTGTGGACGAGGCAGGCGGGAAGTAGTTTCAATGATATTGGGCGGGGCATCAAAGTGCTTGATGCCACAGACATCTATTTAACGGGCAGTTTTGCCGGACCGGATGCCACCTTCGGCGATCACAGCATTTCCAGCAACAACTCTTCCAGCGATATATTTCTTACCAGGCTGGACGCCAATGGCAACTGGCTGTGGGTCATTGGAGCCGGCAGTGGCTCAAGCGATACGGGTTATGATCTGGATATTGATAGTGTAAACAACATTGTCACAACAGGTTATTTTACTGGAACGGCAACTTTTGGCAACAACACCTTGGTTAGCAGCGGAGAGAAAGATATCTTCGCGGCAGCGGCAAACAGCGATGGCAACTGGCTCTGGGCCGCACAGGCGGGCGGCGATTATGCCGATGATGTGGGCTGGGACATTGCCGTGGATGACGCTTGCGGGATTTATCTTACAGGCTGGTTTGAAGGCAGCCCCAATTTTGGCGATATCTCACTCACCAGTAACGGCTACTCTGATGCGTTCATTGCCAAGCTATCCAGCGGAGTGGACATCGATGACGAATCAGTTGCGGCTTTGCCATTTGCTTCAATCTTGTATGAACCTTGCCCCAATCCAATCCACTTGGAAAACAAGGTCCGGATCAGAGCTGATCTGGCAAAGGGCGAACGCGGCACTTTGGACGTTTTCAACTTGCGCGGACAGCGCATAGTTCAATACAACTTGGGTCAGGGTGCGAACGTAGTGAACCTGGATATCAGGGATTGGCCTGCCGGGATCTATTTGTATCAATTGAATACAGGTACATCCAGGATAGCCAAGAGGTTGATCCTGTTGAAATAGAGCGGATTCCTGTCACCAGCCTGGGTGATTTAAATGTCCGTCAGGAACAGCAAGTAGTTTCTCCTTGACTCCGGGATTGGGGGCATTAGCTTGTATGGTAAAAGAAAGGACATCAAATGAACTATAACCTAATCCTCACCATCCTTCTCCTGGTCCTAGGCTTAAGTCTTGCGGCCAAGGCGGATAAGCCCGTCACTACAGTGAAATCGGTAGACCTAGACCGCTATCTGGGACGCTGGTATCAGCAGGCTTTTTTCCCAACGCGTTTTCAAAAGGCAGATTGCGGCAAAGTGGTAACGGCGGAGTATTCCCTGGGCAAGAAAGGCAGGATCAGGGTGCTCAACACTTGCTGGGCGGACGAAGCAGCCACAGTGGTCAAATCAAAGGCCAACGCCACCGCATATGCTGTTGATAGGAGCAATTCCAAACTCAAGGTCACCTTTTTCTGGCCCTTCAAGGGCGACTACTGGATCGTGAAACTGGACCAGAAGAATTATTCATACACGGTGGTCAGCGACCCCAACCGCGAATATCTGTGGATCCTGAGCCGGGAACGGGCCTTCGACAGGGTCACCTATCAGGAGATACTGGACTGGCTGGGACAGAACGGATGGGATGTGAAAAGGCTGGTTTTCACGGGCAAGCTCAAGTAAGGGGGCAATTTCCTCAGTAAGCAAAGAAGGCGCGGAAGAAATTCCCGCGCCTTGCTTGGTTTTGAGCGTTGGGCTTGATTACTGAATTACGATTTCTTTCTGGGGTGAGGGTTCCTTTTTGGGTATGACCAATCTCAGGACGCCGTCTTCCATTTTGGCGGAAATCTTGGCCAGGTCGCTGTTTTCCGGCAGCAGCAGATTCCTGCGATAGCTGCCGCTGTAGCGTTCGCAGCGATACACGGTGCCTTTGGTCTCTTCCCTGCTTTCCGCGCATTTGGCCTCGATCAGAAGCTGGTTGTCATGCACGGAGATCTTCACGTCATCCTTGCGGAATCCGGGCAGGTTGGCCAGGATCTCGAACTCCTTGTCGTGCTCGATGATATCCATTGCCATGGAGCGGAAATTATCCTCACCGGCATCTTCGTCGAAGGCACGGCTGAAGAAATCATCGAATATGCTCATCATGGTGCCCATCGGCCTCAATTCTTGTCCTTTGCGATAAGGTACGATCTTCATTTTGAACCTCCTTGTGAAATGAATTTCTACCTTTAATATAATCGGAATGGGCAAGAAGGCAAGAAAAAATTAGCAGTCCGCATTGCAAACTGCTAATTTACTTTCAGAAGCTTGGGTGTCAGGATGCTATCTTATTTCATTAGTATCATCTTACGCGTCTGGACATAGTCTCCAGACCGCATCCGGTAATGGTAGATCCCACTGCCGACAAAGCCGCCCTGGTCGTCCTTGCCGTCCCAAATCAGGTTGAGCCGCTGTTTGCCGGGCGTTCCCTGGTATAGGTTTCTAACCACTTGTCCCTTGATATTATAGATCAGCACGCTGAGTTCGGCGGCCGGGTCTTTGAGGCTCAGGGAGATGGTGGTGCTGGGATTAAAGGGATTGGGGAAGTTCTGTTCCAAGTTGTTGATCAGCACAGGATTGAGGTGATCCTCGCCAGCCACGACATACATGGTGGTGAACCGGTTGATCTGGGAGAAATTGCTTTCTCCGGCGACGTTTGCCGAGCCGACGCGCCAGTAATACAGGGTGCCAAAATTCAGCCCTTCAACCAGTTGTGTGGTTCCGGAGATGTTTTCGATGGCAAATTCCGGGTCTACAAAATAAGGGCTTTGGGAGATATGCAGGATATAGCTTTCCGCCAATGGCATGGCCAGCCAGCTGAATTCGATGTCGATGGGCAAGTTTGTGGCCATGTGGGCTGGATAGATGAGGGCTGGGGCTTCCGGGATTTCCGAAATGTTACCGGTGGTGAAGCTCATGGTCTCGCAGAAGGGGCCGACGCCAACTTCGGACATACTGCAAACCCGCCAGTAGTATGTAACGTAGGGTTCCAGATAGTTAAGCTGGTAAGTGTTTGTCTCCCAGTCCAATTCATCGACGATATAGCTGATGTAATCCGGGGTGTCAGAAACATGCAGCTGGTATGAGGTCGCGCCGGGAACGGCAGTCCAGTTCAGAAGAGGATTGGTGGGTATGTTCGTGGCGCCGTCCGGGGGCCAGGTTCCTTCCGGGACAGCCATTTCGCTGAGGATGGTGAAGGGATAGGTGTTGCTGTCAGTTTGCCCGTTGGAGTTTTGGGTGATGCGGACGTGCATTTGCTCCGAATCCATCTGCGGAATGTTGCTCCAGATGTAGAAGCCGTTGTTGGAAGCCGAGTTGCTCAGGTTGGTCCAGCTCGAACCGCCGTCGCTGCTGTATTCCAGGGTCACGCTGCCGGTCAGGGATTTGGCTTTCCAGGCGAGAGTCTTGCTGGTTCCGGAGAACCAGGTTTCGCCACCGTGGGGATAGGTGAGTTGGATCTCGGAGACCTTGATCTTGAAGGTGATGGAATCTCCGGCAACTCCGATATCGAAGAGGTTCAATCCCCCCGGGGCGTTGTTGCTCATGAAGCCGCTGGGCACGGTTGCTTCGCTGATCTCGGCCCGTCCGCACTGCGCGGAGAAACCGGCCATGTTCAGAACCCCGTTGGTGGTGGTGTTCGTTCCGTGGGGCCGGTAGAGATAAAGCTCATCCGGAGGTCCCTGCGCGTTTCCGCTGGCCTGGGTGTTCAGCCGATAGACCAGCAGTCCGGTTGCGGGCAGGGTGTGGTCGTAATTGGCAGAGGGCTTGCGGTATTCCAGAACGTAGTATTCCCCGCTGCGCCAGGCCGGGATGCGATAGATGTTGTTGGAGGCGGAGCTGGCGACCGGATATAGCGTGTAGGTGCCGGAACTGGTGATGTCCGGGACGCTGTCGAGCCACTGGCCATAGTTGTATTTCATCCAAACGCTCATATGCTGGGGCGGATTGGAGTTGCTGGCCATCAGGTCCCAAATGCCGATGGGGGTGATGGTATTGTCGTTGTAACGGTAAAGATCAGGCGCGCCGAGGCTGTGGAACATTTCATGGGATAAGACGCTGGCCCCGGATGACAGGGCGGAGGTCTCAAGCTGGAAATTGAAGTCCCAGACCCGTTTGCCATGGATCATGGCGTTCACGGTGTAAAGCACCCAGCGATGCGGCCAGAGCAGTTCTGCCCAGCCTTCGGGCGAACCCTTGATGATGAAGCAGGTGTTGTCCACATAGCCGTCATTGTCGCCATCGATCGCCAGGTCCGTCGGGACCATGGAGGCGACGTAGTTCACGGCCCGGAGCAGCAATTGGTGCTCGCGTTGGGTGCGCTGGCTGTCGCCGGAATAGCCTTCGGGGTTGGAGGGGCTGTAAACCCTGTAATAATTGCGGTTGTAGATGTCCGTATAGCAGAGGATCGTTTCCCCAGTGGGCTGAGGATAGAAGGACGAATCGACGTCCAACTGGCCATAGGAAGCATCGTCAAAATAGCGCCGCATGGAATTGGAGTTGGGGGAATTGAACATCTGGTCGTAAACCGAGATCGGGGTCGTGAAATCAGGGTCGTCGGCGAATTTGATGAACACCACCAGGTTGTTGAACGGTCCCGTGTGCGGGGATCTGGCATTGCTGTAGTCCCGCATTTCCGCCAGGCGCTCGTATTTTTCTGCGATCAGGCGCCCTGAAAGATTGATCCCGGGCTGGATGCCCCGCTGAGCGGGCAGATCGCGGCCCACGACAAGGTCTGTGGGGGCGACCGTTTCGCCGTCCTGCCTGGCATAAACGTAGTAGCCAGCTTCGTTTTGCACGATGCTATAGTTATCCGCGTCATGCAGCCAGTTGTGGAATTCATCGCCGCTGGCCAGAATGTCGAGTTCCGCGCCGTCGGGTTGGACGATCCGGACCGGCGTGTTGGCCAGCGGAGCAGCCCCCAGCAGGCAGATCGCCAGCAGGAAGCTGACCAGGCTAAGTAGTTTAAATTTTAGCATATATCCTCATGTTAAAGACTAATCCAATTTCGTGTCCATGCCAGCGGAAAAGCCCATTGCAAAGCTCTCCCAAATACACAGCCAACTATAACAAACAATTTGCGTTCCAGACTGCAAATCGGTTTTTTCTGTCAACGAATTTTTTGCCCTGGCTCCCCTTATCAATACGGTGTCAATACGGACTCAATACGGACAAAGTCCGTATTGAGTCCGTATTGACACCGTATTGATAAGGGGAGCGACAAGGTGTTCAGAGAAGTATCTGATTGTGATATAAGCATAAACCAGTTATTCGCGAATCATGATCAGAGGAGATTAAATAGACCACTGATCAGCATGGCTTTGCCGCGCCAAGTACCCGAAAGAGGATATCTGAGTGGAAGGAAACAAAAAAGGGATGACCGGAGTCCTCCCAATTAACTGAGCTTGAATTTGCTGGTTTAGAACAGCACGTAGCTGAACCCGATGCCCAGCATCTCCTTCCAGCGAAGTTCATCCACCACTTCCTTGTCGTAGATGAGGTCGGCGGTGAGGTTGAGGCTGAGCATTTTCCAGAGCTTGAAGCTGAGCATGTTTTCCCATTTGTAGTCCAGGGCTTTCCAATCCTCGTTCAGTTCGTCGGATTTGGAATTGAAGAAGGCCTGATAGGCCGAAAGCCGGGAATTGTAGCTGGCGTTGAGGGCCGTGAAGACGTGCTTGAAATCGGCGATCGCTTCCAAGCCGCCATCGATGGGCACATCGTCATCCCGGCGATCGACAAATTCGCGAACCGCGCCGCCGACGCGCACATCCAGCTTGGTTTTCTCGGCATTGATGAGGGTTTTCATGATACCGGCGCTTTCCGTGAACAGCATGGGATTGACCAGCAGGGTCTCATCCCCGTCCTCGTCCAGGAACTGGGATTCCATGCGCACGGCGACATAGGGATCGACGAATGAGCTGAGGGTGAACTGCATCAGGGATTCGAGATCGATCTTGTCTGTGGATTTGAGCGGGGCTTCCCAGTATTTCTCGGTTTGGAGAGTGACGGGATCTACTTTTTCCTTTTGCAAGTGGGACTGGCCAAACGCGAGCTTGAGCGAGGTTTTGTTGAGCAGCCAGTCTTTCATCTGTTTCTGGGCGGTGGTGTTGGAGGCGGCAGCCCAGGTGATGTTGCTGAGTTCGGATCCGGCCCAGTTGTCACTAAAGGCGGTCTGGGTGAAGTTGAACATGACGTCCGAATCGAGTTTCCAGGGCTCGGCGGCCAGCAGGGAAATTCCGATGAGGGTGAGGGTCAGGATCAGTATCTTTATGTGCTTCATATCTTTACTCCTTAGACCCAGATACCATTTTCGTTCAGGGCTTTTCTGATCTTCTCCAGAAGTTCGGATTGCACGGCACCCATTTCAGCGTTTTTGACGTGGGCTCCGAGGCCGAATTTAGTCTCGGTGGCATTGGTTTCCGCGATGGAAACCGAGGGCGCGGGATCAGCCAGGATGCGGCTGTCGGACCTGACTATCCCCATAAGGATATCGCGGGCTTTGTTCAGGTCGGTTGTTCCGGGCACAACCACGGCAAGTTCGATCTTGCGGGTGGGCATGGCGGAAAGATTGGTGATCGCTCCACCAGCAATGGCGCCGTTGGGAACTATGATCTTTTTGTTGTCTCCGGTGAGAATGGTGGTGGTCATGATACCGATGTCATGGACAGTTCCGGTGTGTCCGCCGGCGATGACTGAGTCACCGATCTTGAAGGGCTTGAGCGAGGCGAGCATGAATCCGGCGGCGAAATTGGCGAACTGGCCCTGCATGGCTATGCCGATGGCCAGTACGGCGGCGCCAAAGATCACCATCAGGGATGAGGTTTTGATCCCCAGAGCGCTCATAGCGGCGATGATCACGATGATCAGCAGGATGGCGTTGATGACGTTGCCCAGGAAATTGGCCAGGGTCTTGTCCATGTTCCGCTTTTGCATCATCTTGCTCATCAGGTTGCTGATGCCTTTGGCGATCCATTTACCGATGATGAAGATCAGGATCGCGATGATCAGCTTGATCCCGTAAATTCTAATGTAATCAATAACTTTGGCCCAAAAATCGGGCTTGACGAGTCCTTCCGTTTGGGCCACTGTGTTGGCTACCACGGAATCCGCTTGTAAGAGAATTGGCATCTTGATCTCCTTGCTTTAAAGGCTGTCAGCCTTGGTTAATGGTATTCTGTGATCCGCCCCGAAACGCGAAGGCAGTATCAGCATAAGTGTTAATATAATGCATTAATTGTTTGAGGCAAAGATGTTCTGCCGGGTGCCCGTACAGGCGCGGAAGCAACGGGCCTAATGTCCGCCCTGAATCTTAAGAGTAAAAAACTCCGGACCCGCGTCCTGTTGACAGGCGGATCCGGAGCTCGAGTTCAAAGCTCGGGATAGAGCGGGAATTTGTCTGTGAGGGTCCTCACTTCGGGTTTCATGGCGGCAAGGTATTCCTCATCCCCGTGATGGTCGCGCACCTTCTTGATGAGATCGGCGATCAGCGCCATTTCCGGGGTCCCCATGCCGCGGGTCGTGACGGACGGGGTTCCCAGCCGCACTCCGCTGGCCACGAAGGGACTGCGGGTGTCGAATGGCACCGTGTTCTTGTTGGCCGTAATTCCTGCCAGGTCAAGGGCTTCCTCCATCTTTTTGCCGCTGGGCCCGCCTTCTTCCTCGGTGCCCATGTTCACCAGCATCAGATGGGTGTCCGTGCCGCCGGATACAAGCTTGAAACCTCTGTCAATGAGGGCTGAGGCCAGGGCCCGGGCGTTGTCGATCACCTGTTGCTGATAGATCTTGAACGCCGGCTGCAACACCTCATGGAACGCGGCGGCCTTGCCGGCGATGGCGTGCATCAGAGGCCCGCCCTGGATGCCGGGAAACACCTTGCCGTCGATCTCCTTGGCATACTGCTCCTTGCAGAGGATGATGCCGGCCCGCGGCCCGCGCAGGGTCTTGTGGGTGGTGGAAGTGACCACATCGGCGTAGGGAACTGGATTCATGTGCAAACCTGCGGCCACCAGTCCGGCGATGTGCGCCATATCGACCATCAGCTTGGCCCCCACCATGTCCGCGATCTCGCGGAAGCGGGCAAAATCCATCTTGCGCGGATAGGCCGAGGCTCCTGCCAGGATCATTTGCGGCTTGTGCTCTTTGGCCAGGCGTTCGATCTCATCATAGTCAAATTGCTCGGTGTCTTTGTTTACCATGTAGTGGATGATGTTGTAGAATTGGCCGCTGAAGGAAAGCGGATGCCCGTGGGTGAGGTGCCCGCCGTGCGCAAGTTCAAGCGAGAGAACAGTATCGCCAGGTTTCACGAGGGTGAAATAGGCTGCCATGTTGGCCTGGGAACCGCTGTGGGGCTGGACGTTGGCGTGTTCGGAGCCAAAGATCTGCTTGGCCCGTTCAATGGCCAGGCGCTCCACTTCGTCGATGTATTCGCAGCCGCCGTAGTATCTGCCGTAGAGATTGTAATTGATCTGGCCGGTCTTTTTGCTCCAGCGATAGGGATAGCCCTCGGCGTATTTGTTGGTGAGGACGCTGCCCTGGGCTTCCATCACTGCCAGGGAAGTAAAGTTTTCCGAGGCAATGAGTTCCAGGTTTTCGCGCTGGCGCTTGAGCTCCGCGTACATGGCCGCGTAGAGCTCGGGATCTTGCATCTGGATGTGTTTCACTGGATTTCTCCTTCTATGTCTGTTATTTTTTGGATCCTGTTTTGGTGCCGCCCGCCTTCGAATTCCGTGTTCAGCCAGGCATTGACGATCTCGCGGGCGTAGGGTATGGCGGTGAAGCGTCCAGCCAGGCAGAGGATGTTGGCGTCGTTATGCATGCGTGAAAGCCTGGCCACATCTGTGTTTGTGCACAGGGCGGCGCGGATGCCGGGGACCTTGTTGGCCGTGATGCTCATCCCGATGCCGCTGCCGCAGATCAGGATGCCCCGTTCTGCCTGGCCGGAAGCGACCGCGCGGGCTGCCGGGGCGCCGGTGTCCGGATAATCCATGGAATCCACGCTGTGGGTGCCAAAATCGCTGAACTCGTGCTCCGGGAAGGCGGCTTTGATCGCTTCCTTGAGCTCAAATCCGGCATGGTCCGCTGCAATTGCGATTTTCATTTTTCTCCTGCCATCAAGCACGCCAGGGCGATGCAGTAGTATTTGGAGGCGGCGCTTTCGCTTCTGCTCATGACGATCACCGGCTTCGTCGTTCCCTGGAGCAGGCCGGCAAGTTCGCATTCCGCGAAAAGCATCAAGCCTTTGTAGAAACTGTTGGCGGATTCAAGATTCGGAAAGATCAGGATGTCCGCATCTCCCTCTACAGGGGTTTGCACGCCTTTGACCTCAGCGGCGGAGGGGTCGCAGGCCAGGAAAACATCCAGCGGGCCGTCCACGACGCAGTCATTGATCTGACCGCAGGCCGCCATCTTGCAAATCTGGGCGTACTCCAAAGTGTTGGGTATGTTGGCATAGACCTTTTCGGTTGCTGTGATCAGTGCAACTTTGGGCTTGGCAACTCCGAATGTCCGAGCCATGGCAACGCTGTATTTGACCATGGCGATCTTTTGGTACAGGTCCGGAAAAGGCAGGACCGCGGTATCGCTCAGAAAGAGCAGTTTATGATATCTGGGCACTTCCATAACGCACACATGGCTCATGACGGTCTTGGGCGGAAGCAATCCGCGATCCTTGTGCAGCACGGCCTTAAGGAACCTGTCTGTGCTAACCAGTCCTTTCATCAAAGCGTCCGCCTCGCCGGATCTGACCATCCTGACCGCTTCCGCAGTGGCTTGGTCTTCATCCGGGATATCGTGTAGCTCGAAAAGGTTGGGGTCGATCTGCTCTTCTTCGCATAACGCGTTGATATGCCCTAGGTTGCCGATCAGGATGCCCTGCACGAAGCCCTCCCGCGCGGCCTGGCCGAGCGAAGACAGGGTGTGAGAGTCTTCCGCGACCGCCACGGCTATGCGGGTCACAGTTCCACTGGCGCGAACGTGCTCCGCCATCTGGGCCAGGGTCTTGAACTGGCTCATACCCTTCCTTCCAGGCAGAGCATGGCCGCCAGGGCGATGGAATAGAGCTTGGATTTTTCGCTGTCGCCACGGGAAGTGAGGACAGCCGGCACCCTGGCCCCCATGACCACGGCGCAGAGCTCGCTTTTGAGGAGTTTTCCGATCGTTTTATAGAAGGTGTTGCCGGCCTCGATGTTGGGGAAGAGGATGCAATCAGCGTCGCCGCAAACCTCGCTGTGCACGCCTTTGATGATGGCGCTTTCCTTGTCGATGATCAGGTCGAAGCCGAGCGGGCCTTCGACGATCGCGCCTTTGATCTGGCCACGCTGGGCCATTTTGGTGAGGATGGCGCCGTCGGCGCAGGAGGGGATCTTGGGCAAAGTCTGTTCCGAAGCTGCCTGGATGCCCACCTTTGGTTTTTGGATGCCCAGGAAATGGGCTACTTTGATAAGATAGTTGGTGATGGCGACTTTCTGGGCCAGGTCCGGGAGCGGGATGATCGCCACGTCTCCAAAGATCAGGAGTTTGTGGTAATTCATCGGCTCGGCCACAGTCACGTGGGAAAGGATGGCGCCATTGTCCATCAGGCCGGTTTCCTTGTTGAGGATGGCTTTCATGTAGCGGTCCGTGCTGAGCAGGCCCTTCATCAGGAAATCGCCTTCCCCGGACCTGATCAGTTCAACCGCTTTGCTGGCCGCGGCCAGGTCATTGGGCACGTGCACGATGCGAAACACGGAAGGGTCGATCCCCTCTTCGGAGCAGACCTTTTTGATCAAGTCTGCGTCGCCCACCAGGATCCCTTCGATCAGGTCCATGGACACAGCTTCGTGGACAGCGCAGATGGTGTGGGCATCAACGGCCCAGGCGGCCACTAATCGCTTGTTCGGCAGCGGCCTGAGAATATCGAACATCTGGTCAAGTTTGGTAATTTGCATTGCTTCTCCAGTTCTATTTCTTTAGATTAAAATCAAGTTTCCGGCTTCAGGTTCAAATGGTCCTTTTCTTCTTCTCCAGCAAGGGTTTTTGGCGCAGTCCGACGGCCCTGTGCAGCAAAGCTTTGCTCTGTGCGTCCAATAGATGCAGGTCCAGCCGGAAGATGAGCAGCTTGGGGTCAGGAATGGCTTCCAGGCTGCCGAGGAGGAGTACGTCGGCGCCGCTAGTGTCGATGGGAATGTCCAGCCCGGCCGGGTCGTCTGTCCCTTCAGCAGTGGGTTTCCGGGGCACTACCATCCGCAGCTTTCCGCTGGCCAGCAGTTCCCGGCTCAGCTCTTTGCCAAGATCTTGCAGGGGAATGGTTTGACCGCTGTGGTTGTCCAGTTCGCAGATCATCAGGGTGGGGTAGGAGGAATGCTGTTCCGCGAAATCCAGCAGCCAGTCTCCGGCCAGGATATCGGCGGCCAGTTCCCGGGCCAGGATCCGCGCGTCCTCATCATTCCAGGTGCTGACGACATTGGTGGCGCATCCGGCCAAGGCCAGCGCGCAGATCAGCAAAACCAGAACTTTTTCCATTGTTCTTCTCCCCAGTTCGGACTATCATATCTGCAAGTGTAACAGGACGTCCAGCCCTGACTGCAGTGAATTTTAGAGTTAAAAACAAGCTTGAGCGGGGATTTGATATTTGTCAAGCGCAATCTTCAAATCCTTGCCCCATGCTTTTTTACTTGTCAGAATTGCGGTGTCCATTTTTATGAATCAAAACTCAAATCCAAAGGAGTGAATTATGACTATCGGCATCATCGTCGGTCTCGCCGTGGCTATCTTTGTGATAACCCTCATTTCCAGAAGCATCATCGTGGTGCGCCAGGCTGAAGTGGTGATCGTGGAACGCCTGGGAAAGTACATCAAGACCCTTTCTTCCGGCATTCACATCATCGTTCCCATATTTGACAAGATGCGCCCCATCCACTGGCGCTACAACAAAGCCGACTATCGCGGCAACACGGTCATGATCCAGCGCGTGGAAAACCGCATCGACCTGCGCGAAACGGTTTACGACTTCCCCCGCCAGAACGTGATCACCAGCGACAACGTTTCCATCAACATCAACGCCCTGCTCTATTTCCAGGTCACCGATCCCTACAAGGCCGTCTATGAGATCGGAAACCTGCCCGAAGCGATCGAGAAACTCACCCAGACCTCGCTGCGTAACGTCATCGGCGAATTGACCCTGGATTTCACCCTCACCTCGCGCGATACGATCAACGCCAAACTGCGCGACATCCTGGATGACGCCACCGACAAATGGGGCGTGAAGGTCAACCGCGTGGAACTGCAGGAGATCCTGCCTCCGGAAGAGATCCGTACCGCAATGGAAAAGGAAATGCGCGCCGAACGCGACAAACGCGCCAAAATGCTCACCGGCGACGCCGAGCGCGAATACCAGATCCGCGTGGCCGAAGGTGACAAACAAGCCAAGATCGCCCGCGCCGACGGTGAAGCGCAGGCCAAGCTTCTGGTCGCGGATGCCGAACGCAGGTCCATTCAGTTGATCGCCGAAGCTGTCGGCGCAACAGGCACCGATCCGGCCCAATACCTGATCGCCCTCAAATACGTCACCGCCTTCTCGGAAGTGACCAAACAGGGCGACAAAACTGTGGTGATTCCCTACGAATCGGCCGCTTTGATCGGCTCTGTCAAGACCCTGGCCAATATTTTCGAGAAGTAAACAAACACCAAGGAGTACATACCCATGTCTGAAATAATGTATATCAAAGGGCGGGAAATACTGGATTCACGCGGTAACCCGACCGTTGAGGCGGACGTTCATCTGGAAAGCGGTGTGGTGGCGCGGGCCGCGGTTCCCAGCGGTGCCTCGACCGGTGAGCGCGAAGCCATCGAACTGCGTGACGGCGACAAATCACGCTATGGCGGCAAAGGCACCCTGCAGGCCGTGGATAACATCAATAAGGTCATCGCTCCGGCCCTCTGTGGGCTGGAATCCACCCATCAGGCCGAACTGGACCGGATCATGCTGGCTTTGGACGGCACGCCGAACAAATCCAAGCTCGGTGCCAACGCGATCCTGGCCGTTTCCATGGCCGTCGCCCGCGCCAGCGCCATCGAGCTGGACCTGCCTCTGTACCGCTATCTGGGAGGTGTGAACGCCCTCACTTTGCCCGTGCCGATGAGCAACATCATCAATGGCGGGGCCCACGCGGACAACAACGTGGACATCCAGGAATTCATGATCATGCCCCTGGGCGCCAAATCCTTCCGGGAAGCGATCCGCATGAACGCAGAGACCTTCCACGCCCTCAAGGCAATCCTAAAAAAACGCGGATTGGCCACCGGGGTCGGCGATGAAGGCGGTTTCGCGCCCAACCTCGATTCCAACGAAGACGCCCTCAAAGTGATCGTCCAGGCCATCAGCGACGCCGGCTACGAGCCCGGAAAGGACATTTTCATCGCCCTCGACGCTGCCGCTTCCAGCTTCTGGAAAGACGGGTCCTACGCCTTTGAAGGCAGGATGATGAACAGCGACGAAATGGTCGCCTACTATGCCGCCATGGTGGAGAAATATCCCATCGTCTCGCTCGAGGATGGACTGGCCGAAAACGATTGGGCGGGCTGGAAAAAGCTCAACGACACCCTCGGAACGCGCATCCAGAACGTGGGCGACGACATCTTCGTCACCAATCCCGCGATCATCAAGCGCGGCATTGCCGAAGGGGTCGCCAACAGCGTCCTGATCAAGCTCAATCAGATCGGCAGCGTCACCGAAACCCTCGACGCCATCAACACCGCCCACAAGGTCGGCTGGACCTGCGTGGTTTCCCATCGCAGCGGCGAAACCGGCGACACCTTCATCGCGGACCTCGCCGTTGCCATGAACAGCGGCCAGATCAAGACCGGCTCCATTTCCCGCAGCGAACGGGTGGACAAATACAACCAACTTATCCGCATCGAAGAGGAATTGGGCGAAGCGGCCTGCTTCCCCGGCAAAGCGGTGATCAAACAACTAAGCTGAGCCCGTTTTTCACGGGATACAAGAGATATGGGGACGGAAGCGATTCCGTCCCTTGTTTTGTGCCAGAAAACCTCGCCGCAGGCGGGGTTGGCTTGTTGGCAAACCGGTTTCAACCGGTGCAGGACAATAGGCCCGGGATGTATCCCGGGTATCTTCGGGATTTACCTGAGTCCTCCGCAAATTCCCCACCCCCTCCCCAAATACAGGTCACATCTGTATTTGGGGAGGGGGTGGGGCTATGCAAAATTGATATCTGCATATTGAAATGCGACGGCTAAAGCCGCCGCCTATTGTCCTGCACCCCGCCTGCGGCAGGGTTTGTCATAGCCTGCAGCGATTGGAACCGGTTTTCCACCAGCCTCTGTCCCGAATGGGCAATCAATTGTAACGCAGGGCTTTGAACCCGGCGCCATGTTGCTTTGTCCCTCCGGGACAGGCTGAAAGCTCTATATGATCTTGGATCCCACCCCCAGACAATCACACTCGTTCCCCAAACACATTAACCATATGCGTATTTGCTTATTTGGCAATATCTTATCACAACATATCGCCTTTCTCCACCCATATGGCTCCCCTTATCAATACGGTGTCAATACGGACTCATTACGGACAAAGTCCGTAATGAGTCCGTATTGATAGCGTAATGATAATGAGGGCGAAATCATGAGCCGCTGGAGTCGAGCGAGGAACGAGCATGGACTCCAGCAAGGAGGGAGGAGATATTCCTGGAGTCCATGCGGTCCGGATTCTTAGCATGGCTGGGGAAGAATAAAAGATCCAGACCGGCCCGCTCGACTCCAGGGGCTTACTTTCGCTCCAATCTTGTACAAGAGCCAAAAAATCGATTGACAAGCCAGCGCCGCTCGCCCTTTTTGTAATCAGAACAAAACAGTCCGGGAGCTAACCATGAGAAAACTCATCCTAGTCCTGTTTGTGATCATTCTGGCCCTGGCTGCCTGCGAGCAACAGAGCACGGTGCCAGCCGAAAAGGGGGAAATGCCCGTCCGGATCAACCTCGAGCCGGCTTTCGCGCATGGCTTGTCCGTGAGCCTGGTGCGGGTGACGATCACCCGGGGCGATTTCTCCCAAACGCTGGACCTGCCGATCACCGGGTCGATGGCGGAGGGTACGTTTGAGGAACTGGAGATCGGCAGCTACGCCATCGATGTGGATGTCTATGACGGCCTAAACCTGATCGCCACGGGTTCGGGGACCGGGACGGTGCGGCCGGGCGAGACCACCACGGTCTATATCACCCTGCAATTCGTTCCCGGCGGACTGGAAGTGGTTGTCAGTTGGGGGCTTCCGTATGAAGACAGCCGCAGGGTGCTGTTGGTGGGAAACAGCCATACCTATTTCAATGGCGGAGTGGACGTGCATCTGCAGGCGCTGGTCAATGCCGTCCATCCTGAATGGAACGCGCTTGTGGACGCCCGCACAGTTGGCGGCTACACTTTGGAGAACCATTACAACGACCAGAATACGCTGGATTACATCAGCACGGGGGATTGGGACCTGGTGATTTTGCAGGAGGCGAGCAGCCGGCCGCAAACCGATCCGGACCTCTTTTACCAATACGCCACCCTCCTCAATGGGGTCATCCACCAATCCGGCGCGCTGACGGGCTTTTACATGACCTGGGCTTGGCGCAACAATCCGGAGATGTATGTGCCCGTGCGTGATGCTTACAACTACATCGGCGCCTATCTGGACGGTTTGGTTCTACCTGCCGGGGTGGCCTATCACAACGCGAATCAGGACACCCTTTCTTTCAGCCTTTACGCCCCGGATAACTATCATCCCAGCATTTACGGTACATATCTGGTCGCCTGCACCATGCTGGCCGGGATCTGGAACGTCAATCCCATCGGAAACGCCTACCGGCCTGCCGAAATAGACGCGGCGACGGCCACCTTTCTCCAAACCGTGGCCTGGACCACCGTGCAGGCGGAAAGCAGGAAAATGGATATGCCGGTGCCGGGACCTCTTGTTCCAGAATTCAAGCCGCTTTATGGGCTGAGCGGATATGACAGGGATGAACTTGCTGCCTGACGCGGCTTGGATCCGGGAACGCGTTAAAATTGATTTTGGAAAGATATCGAAAAATGACCCATAAAAAACCATGGAGGAGTTCATGGAACATCAGATGCACAAGCCGGAACCTGATCTGCTGAAGGTCTGGCGTTTTGTCTGGGCAGTCTGTTTTATCGCCAGCATCCTGGCCCTGATCATTTTGATGATCATAGTGATCCCGCCCCTGGCCGCTTTGCTGATCTTCATCGGGTTGTTGCTGGTGATGGTCCCTGTCCTGATCTATCTCGTGGCCTTTTACAAAACCCTGGAATACTCTCTGGAGGAAAATGCCGTCCTGCTGAAAAAGGGTGTTTTCTGGCGCAAACGCAGCACCCTGCCCTATGCCAAAATCACCAACATCGATATCACCCAGGGACCAGTGGAACGCCTTTACAACACGGGAAAACTCCATATCCAGACCGCGGGTTACAGCCAGCAGCAAAACGCGGAGCTCGTGCTCCCGGGGATCAGGGATTGCGAGACCCTCAAGGATTCCATCATGCAGCGGATCAAAGCGCGTCCGGATAACGATCTGCCGGATTCAGTCCCCAAACCTGAACCGAACGGCCAGGCTGAGCTTTTAAAAGCGATGTTGCAGGAACTGTCCGCGATCCGGACCCAGCTGGAAAAATAGGGCTTTACAACTAGTTGATGGAGCAATTTTGAAAGAATATAAACAACAAGTACTTAATGGGAACAACTACTTTTCATGGGAATACGAGTGCTTGGAGTTGGGGTTTTACCCGTCCCAAGCCAGATAAACAAAGGAGTACTTTTGAACAAGCTGCTTGTCATGCTGTTATGCGTGTTGCCTTTTTTAATATTGGGCACTACAAGAACTGTATCTCTGGATGGCACACAGCAATACACCAGTATTCAGGCAGCTGTGAACGACTCAAGACATGGGGATGTAGTACAAGTCTATCCTGGACGCTACGAAGAGAACATTGAGTTTATTGATTACAATATCTCGCTTGTGAGCCTGTATGCTACAGACCCCCAACAACAATACATCGAAAACACTATCATAGATGGCAACATGAATTCATGTTTCAGAGTTATCAACGGAGAGACAATTACAATCACCGGCTTTACAATGGTAAATAACGAGGAGGGTAACTACAGCGGCGACCTGAATTTTGCTGGTGGTGGTATATATCTAAAACTCTATTCTCAAGCCATCGTTAGTCATTGTATAATTAGAAATTGTATAGCATTAAGCGGAGGAGGGATATCTGTAACACAGCACTCATCTCTGACTTTGTCAGCCGTTCAAATCTATGAGAACCAAGCAATTTACGAAGGGGGTGGATTACAATTCAATTCCTCAGACAACCTTGCAATTGATCAGAACAATCTCTGCTCTATTTACAATAATTCCGCACCTTCCGGGATGGATATTAATATCCGATTTTTGCAGGAAACAACAAATCAGTATAGTATTTCTCTGGTGTTGGGCAGCATACCTCTTGCGGAACCTGATGGTTTCTACATTGCTGTTCGATTCGCTAACCTGGACATAAGCATACAGAATGGATTCCTTGATCTGATAGATCATGATCTGTACGTATCTCCGGATGGTAACGATACCAATGACGGCTTATCGTCCACATCGCCGAAAAGAAGCATAGCGAATGCCATGCAGATCATCGCATCAAATCCGGACAACCCCAGAACAATTCATCTTGTCCCAGGAGTTTACTCGCACACGCAGAATGGACAAGTTTTCCCTATCGGGATGAAGTCACACACACGGGTAGTCGGTTCGGGTACCGAAAATTGCCTTTTCGATGGAGAAATGCTCCGAACTTTTTGGTATCCCACTTGTGTTACTGATGTTGAGATATCAGGCATGAAGATGATTAATGGTCGAAGCATTTATACGTTACCATTGGGAGTTTATTATAGCTCAAGCATATATCTGCATGATTTAAGATTCGAGAACAACTGGGGTGCTAATTTTTCAGCCATGTCTATTGGATACTGTGACAATATCATAATTGAGAACATCATAGCCGGATATACAACTTATGATAATGACCTGATGACGATTGGGGCATTCGAATGCGACAACCTGTTGGTTAATAATTTTGTCTCATCCAACAATACAATAACAGACTGGGAGAGCAATGGACTTGGTCTTTACTTTAGTTCGTGCGACCTGGTTCTGCGAAACTCGATCATAGCCAACAACACAGCTCAGGATGCCTGGCCATTTTTCTATACAAACATTTACCCTGGGTTCGAGGATTTCAACCTGGATATGAGCAATGTGCTGATCATCAATAACACGATTTCGAACTGCAGTTGGGTGAGTAACCCAATATATATGCAAAACCGCTTTCAGCCGATGCAGATCAACAATTGCACCTTTGCCAATAATACTACTAATGCCACCCTCACCAGCGTAATAGGTGGTGCCGATATCAGGAATCTGATCTCGTACAACCCTGGAGCTCCTTTCGAGATGTATATTACGAACTATATCAGCAATAATGGGATGAGTTATTACGCAAGCGTCAGCAATAGCCTATTCCGAACGGGAACTATAGGCAGCTCTTTACCCGACCTGGTCACTTTTACAGAAAACATTATGGATTCCAATCCGTTATTTTTGGGCACAGTAGATACAAATCTGAGTATAGACCAGCCAGAATATTATCAGTTAAGCTCTGGCTCACCCTGTATCAATACCGGCACGGCAGATACGACCGGATTGAACCTGCCGCCCATGGACCTAGCCGGTAACTACCGCGTCTGGGATGGTAGGATAGACATGGGCTGTTATGAATACGGCTCTGAACCTTATGTCGGTATTGATGATCCGGAGTTGCCAACACCTCCTGAGGGTTTTCAGGTATCTGTCTATCCCAATCCATTGCTGAATACCAGCCGGGCAGCGGGAGTTTTCATTGAATTCACCCTGGCCAAGGAACCTGCTGCGCAGCCTGTGATCGAGATATTCAACATCCGGGGGCAGAAAGTGAAGACCATCCGCTTGGCTGAAAGCTACAACAGCCTTGTCCGCAAAGCCGGGCTATCGGGAGATGTAAAGCAAAATGGAGAATTCTATTCCACCATCTGGAATGGCAAGGATGATAATAGCAGATCGCTGGCTTCGGGAACCTATATTGTAAAGGTGACGGCTGACAAAGTGGTAACCACCACCAAGATAACGCTTATCAAATAGTAAGTCAATTACTAACGAATCCATGGCAGGTTTCCAGCTCGTTGGCACTATTCAATGGCTGTCGTCGTCCTGCACTTCCAATGAAACGGAGGAAACGGGGTATGCGCTCCGGAGATGCCGACTGGATTCATGGCTGAGTCGTATTCGATCTGATCGTCTTTGACCCAAGGCGCAAGTGCTTTGATGTATTCCCGGGCATCATCCAAACTGCTGGACTTGGTGTCCAGAGCCATCAGGTTATCCATCACTTCCAGGGCATCGTTCAGGCGATGTATCTTATACCGGGCTGTTGACTAACCCCGCCGCAGGTGGGGTGAAGGAACATAGGCGGCGGCTTCAGCCGTCGTATTTCAATATGAAGCCATCAATGTTTCACGGCCCCACCCCCTCCCCAAACACATATCAAATCTGTGTTTGGGGAGGGGGTGGGGAATTTTGGCAAGATATATATGAACTCCATGAAAAACCCGGGATAAATCCCGGGCCTATTGTCCTGCACCTGTTGAAAACCGGTTTGTCAATGGCCCGATCCTGGGCTGCCAGAGTCCAGCAAATGTCACTGGTACGGTCATCCAGGATCAACACAAGTTTGTAGTATATGGCTCTGGCTTTCTTGTATCACTGCAGCCTGCCGAACTCTCTGATCCTCAGTGCAGAATGCTTAGATTTGATCAGATTATTTTAAGGCATACCCCCAAAAAAGTGGCATGCTAATGTTATAATCACTTACCTTAAAACGAATAACCTATACATTATGTCCATCGGTTGAATGATTTGGGTCATGTGCGAAAATACATTCCAAGACAC
>JAHYIU010000029.1 GCA_019429425.1 Candidatus Syntrophosphaera sp. | reverse complement strand
TTTCGCCGATCAGAGCATCGTCTACATGAGCTTCGTTTGCACTTTCGATTCCTACACCGCCACCACGCCTGTGGCCCTGATCCTCAACGCTCCGGCCCTCAGCATCGACACCTACCAGTTCATGAGCGATACCAGCCTGATCATGCCCGGCGACAATCCCCACCTCAACCTGATCGTCAACAATACAGGCACGGGAAACGCCTACAGCCCGCTTTTGATCCTGTTCAGCGACGATCCCAACGTGACGATCTCGGATTATGAGGTCGTCCTCTCCCCCATCGGCTTTGACAGCTTCGCCGTGTATGAAAACGTCTTCAGCGTCCAGGTCTCCCCGAACGCGGAATCCGGCAGTTCCGCCCTGATCGGCTATATGCTGGGAGCCGAGAACGGCAACACCCTGGAAGGCAATTTCGTGCTCTATATCGGGATGCAAAACTACAATTTCGAAACAGACATGAGCGGATGGTCCGTAAACGCCCCCAGCGCCAACTTTGTCAACCAGTGGCATCGCAGCAACGCCCGCAACTTCACCCCCAACGGCATCTATTCCATGAAGTTCGGCGGAGCAGGGACCAGCGACTATTCCGGTTCGGCCTACGGGGCTTTGGTGAGTCCTGAGATCCCGCTGGGACTTGGCTCTTTCCTTTACTTCCACCACTGGATGGACGCCGAAACCCATTCCACGCCCCAATACGCCTGGGACGGAGGTTTGGTCCAGATCTCGATCGACAACGGTCCCTGGACCCAGATCACCCCGGTGGGCGGCTATCCCTACAGCATCTACAGCAACCCCGCCTCCCCCTTCCCCGCCGGTACCAATGTGTATTCCGGCACCTTTGACTGGACCCAGGCGAGCTTCGATCTTTCCAGCTACCAGGGAACGGCGAGATTCCGCTACCTGTTTGGCTCGGACGGATATGTGAGCGGAGAAGGCTGGTATATAGACGATGTTTATGTGGAAAGCGAATTTGTCTCCAACGGCGAGACCATCGTCCAAACCATCAGGTTCGAGCTACACGAGAACTATCCCAATCCCTTCAATCCCACCACAACGATCAGATTTGACCTGCCTGAGAACTCACCCGTCAGGCTGGAAATATACAATGTCAAAGGCCAAAAAGTGCGGTCCCTGCTCGGTTCGGATCTTCCCAAAGGCTCTCATAGCGTCATCTGGAACGGTTTGGATGATTCTGGCAGACCTGTCTCCAGTGGCATCTACCTCTATCGGCTCAACAGCGGATCCAACGAAAAGACCCGCAAAATGATGCTGATGAAATAAGCGGCAGGGATAACAGAGAGAAGCCCAGGATCACCAGGAAGCAAGGATGATCATCCACAAAGCGACTCGTCTGCTTGTTCTGACCGGAGCGGGAATCAGCGCCGAATCAGGCCTGAAGACTTTCCGGGATGGTGACGGGCTCTGGGAAAACCACCGCATGGAGGATGTCGCCACGCCGGAAGCTTTCTCGCGCGATCCCCAAATGGTCTGGCGCTTCTACAAAGCCCGCCGGGAACAGGCTTTGAAAGCCAAACCCAATCCCGGGCACTATGCTCTGGTGGAACTGGAAGAATACCTGGGAAGCAACTTCAACCTGATCACCCAGAATGTGGACTGCC
This sequence comes from Candidatus Syntrophosphaera sp., assembly GCA_019429425.1. Taxonomy (NCBI): domain Bacteria; kingdom Pseudomonadati; phylum Candidatus Cloacimonadota; class Cloacimonadia (SeqCode); order Cloacimonadales (SeqCode); family Cloacimonadaceae (SeqCode); genus Candidatus Syntrophosphaera; species Candidatus Syntrophosphaera sp. The sequence goes on along the minus strand of JAHYIU010000029.1, from coordinate 25,000 downwards.
TGCATAAGGTGGCCGGGAACAAGAATCCGATCGAAATGCACGGTTCCCTCGAAGCATGTTTTTGCACCCGGTGTACCGCCAAATATCCTATATCAGAAATTGATCCCCAAGCTCCAGTCCCTGCCTGCCCCCAGTGCGCTTCAGCCTTGCGTCCGGACATTGTCTGGTTTGGCGAACTGCCCTATCAGATGCAGGAGATCGAGTGGCTGTTGCAGAATTGCGATGTGTTTTTGCTCGTGGGAACCAGCGGAGTGGTGTTTCCCGCGGCGGGTTTTGTGATGACCGCCAAATATCTGGGCGCCAAAACCATGGCCGTGAATCTTGATCCGACGGTCAACCGCGAGTTCATTGATGAGTTTCACCAAGGCAGGGCCGGCGAGATCCTGCCCCGCCTGGTGAAAGAATGGCTACAAAGGGCAGATTAGCTCATTGAAAGGTCTCTCTGTAAGAATCAGGGCACGATCCTGGTGCCGGTATTGCCGGCAAAAGCTTCCACGATCTTCTCGATCGAGGTGATCAGGACCTCCTGCCCCCCCCGCTCCAGAAAGTCAATGGCAGCCTTGATCTTGGGGCCCATGCTGCCGGCCGGGAACTGCTTCTCCTCATAGTACCGTTTGGCATCCTGGAGTGAAAGAACATCCAGATCTTTCTGGGTCTCTTTGCCAAAATCGATCGCGACTTTCTCCACTCCGGTCAGGATCACGAAGCGGTCCGCCTCTATGTTTAGGGCGAGCAAAGCGCTGGCAAAATCCTTGTCTATCACGGCATCCACGCCCTCGTAGGTCCCGTCTTCCTCAATGTATACGGGAATTCCACCGCCCCCCACGGCGATCACGATCTCACCCCGTTCCACCAGCTCCTTGATCGTTTCCGCCGGTATGATTTGTTGTGGCATCGGAGAAGGAACGACGCGGCGAAAACCCTTGCCCGCGTCTTCCCTGAGTGTCCAGCCCAGTGAGCTCTTCAGCTCCGCGGCCTGCTCCGCGGTGTAATAGGTGCTGCCCACAAACTTGGTCGGGTTCAGCATGCTGGGATCGTTTTTATCCACCACCACCTGGGAGATGATCGTGATGACCTGTTTGTTGATGCCGCTCAGGAGCAGGCGGTTTTGCAGGCTCTGTTCGATCATGTAGCCCATGGTACCCTCTGTCGCCGCGTTCAATACTCCCAAAGGCAGAGGCGCGAGCCCCTCCTTTTCCCCGGCTTCCTGCTGGCGGAGCAAGTTCCCCACCTGTGGCCCGTTACCGTGGGTTATGGCCAATTTGTATCCCTGGCGGATCAATTCCACGATCCCGCTCAGGGAATCCCTCGTGTTGGCAAACTGTTCTGAGATGGTGCCATTTTGTCCGGCTTTGATGATGGCATTGCCACCCAGGGCAAGAACTGCTGTTTTTGTCATCATGTCCTCTTGATATTCTGAAAAGCTGTGGGGCAGATGTTTAATCTGCCCCAAGTTTATGTTATCCAAGCCAGTAGATTTGGCTTTAGAAATCCTTCAAAACGTCAGCTATGGTAGGTTTGCCGATCTCCTGCAGTTCGTAGGTGACCTGGCAGGCTGGGTGTTTGATGTTGATCAGGCGGCGCAGGTCGATCGGAGTGGCGATCACCACACCCTCGCAATCGGTTGTGTTGATCGTATGTTCCAGATCCTTGATCTGCTGGTCGCTGTAACCCATCGCCGGAAGCAGGATGCCAATGTCGGGGTATTTTTCAAAGGTCGCGAGGATCTCTCCCACCGCCCATTCGCGGGGATCAACAAGCTCTGCGCAGCCGTATTTTTCAGCCGCGATCACACCGGCGCCGTAGGTCATTTCGCCATGGGTCAGCGTGGGCCCGTCTTCCACCACCAGAACGCGCTTGTCGGCGATGATCTCGGGTTTGTCCACACCCAGGGGCGAGGCCGCGTCGATGATCTGGGCCTTTTTATTGATGGAACGGATATTGGCCCGCACTTCATTGATGTCATCCAGGTCGGCGCTGTCGATCTTGTTGATAACGATCACGTCCGCCAGATGCAGATTGGTCTCGCCGGGATAGTAGCTGACCTCGTCGCCCGGACGGTGAGGATCGACGACCACGATGTTCAACTGTTTGTCTGAGAAGTAGAAAGGAATGTCATTGTTCCCGCCGTCCCAGATTATCACATCGGCTTCTTTTTCGGCTTCGCGTACGATGGCTTCATAATCCACGCCGGCATAGATGATGCTGTTCATCATGATGTGGGGTTCATACTCCTCCATCTCCTCGATGGTGCAATTATGGGTTTCCAAGTCTTTGAGTTCGGCAAAGCGCTGGACCTTCTGTTTCACCAGATCGCCGTAAGGCATGGGATGGCGGATGGAAACGACCTTCAATCCCTTGGCTTTCAACGCTTTGATGACCGCCCGAGTGGTTTGGGATTTGCCGCAGCCAGTGCGGACCGCGCAAACCGTCACCAGGGGTTTGCTTGTCTTGACCATGGTGTTTTGAGTGCCCATCAGCATGAAATCAGCGCCCGCGGCGTTCACCAATGATGCTTTGTTCATCACCACTTCATGGGGCAGGTCGCTGTAGGCCAGGATGACCAGATCGACCTTATGTTTTTGGATCAGATTTTTCAGCTCAGCTTCCGGATGAATGTCAATGCCTTTGGGATAGAGGCTTCCGGCCAGTTCGGCGGGATACTTCTTGTCGTCGATCCCGGGGATCTGGGTGGCGGTAAAAGCCACAACTTCGTAATCCTGGTTATCCCGGAAATAGACATTGAAGTTGTGAAAATCCCTGCCGGCTGCACCCATGATAATGACTCTGCGTTTCATTTGTTACTCCTTGATGTATATTGATTTATTTCTTTCTAGTCAGATTTTGGGGCTGGTATTTTGCGTCAAGGAAAAAAATCAACAGCCCAAGAGATCAAATGTGAAGATATCGCTTGACGTATTTCAGATTGTTTTAAACATTGACTTGACTATACTATGTAAAAAGGAGTTTAACATGCGTAGAATATCAGTGATATTTATCCTTGCACTGTTGCTGGCGTCAGGGCTGAGGGCCCAGAATGACGCTGACGCATTGTATTTTAAACTCTTGGAAGCCGAGGAATACGAGCTGGACACGTTTTATTCCTCGGAGCTTCAGAGGCTGTATGTGCAAGTTGATTTCGACATCCCCAAGAGCCAGCTTGACCCCGCATACCACTATGGCGTCTTCCTGGAGAGGGATGCACAGTTCCAATCTACCACGATTTCCGGCCAATATGGCAGCCACTATCTGGTCAGCAACCTGATGCCTGAGCATTTCGTACCTGGATTGACGAAACCTGAGTTATTGAACTGGGACAGCCCGGCAATCTTCTACGGCTTGTCGCTGGACAATTATGATAGAATGCCTGAGATTGTGCATTTCAGGCTCTGGTATTATCTTCGGATACCTCCCTTCAAACTTGACGAAACCCAAAAACTCTCCACCGGCCTGGACGCGAATCAGTTCTGGTATCCCCGCAACATCAGCACAGGCAGCAAGGTGAAACTCAAGCTGACCACCATACCGTACATGACCTTATTGGTAGGCAACGCTTACGCGGCCCACATCGACAAGCAGTATTCCAGGATCCACTCCATTACTTTCATAGAAACTGTTGAACACCCCAGTTCATTCAGGCTGGTTAGGGATTAACAGCTAAATTAGCTCAGCTGGTAGAGCAGCTGATTCGTAATCAGCAGGTCGGCGGTTCGAATCCGCCATTTAGCTCCAACGCATGGCGGTCCGGTCCGTACAGACGCCACTTTGTCGGATTGGGCCGCTTTTCATTTTCATAAAAAAATCATTCCATCCGGGTTTAGTCTCCGTATGTGATCTTGACCTTCCCGCGTAAATCTCCAGCGTGAACCCCAATGCCCGGATTCAATAAACACCCTGACCCATCATAGTGTTGCTTGATCTTGATTCACCTTGCTTCAAACTCGGCGCTGAACTCTGGCGATTTCCCCATTTTTGTGGTTGACTGGTTTCGCTTACGTTTCCCGCCCAATACCCGCCAGGCGGGCGGGAATCCGGCGGGAAACGCCCAAGAGGTGGACAGTCTAAATTTTAGTAAGGAAAGATGGATTCAGGGCCGGTATCCACTCTGTTTGAGAGTGCGCCTTTGTTCTCGGGCCTTGATACTATGGAAATCGATTATAATACTTGACATTTTAGCCCTCTCCGGCTATAATGTCTTATAATGATAGTGAAGTTATGGCTACCTTAATTTAATACAAAGGAGTAAAGAAATGAAAGTCTACCTCCGTTTTTTCCTTCTTGTCGCGCTTGGACTGACCTTGTTTGTGGCAATGTCCTGTTCTTCGGACGACAAACCCACCACTCCAAACTTTGAGAACGTCTCTCCTTATCTATGGGACTATGACCACGTGCTGTGGTTTGACCTCGATTATGATTACGCGGATAAGCTGGGTAATACCCGGGCTTGGATTTGGTTTACTGTCAAAGGAATCGACACCGAAGCTACTCTGACGATCAATAACGTCGATGTGCCTATGGCCTATTGTGACAGCTATACCAAAGGCAGAATCTATTTCGCTGATACCTACGTCGAGTTGAACACCAATCAACCGGTCAGCTATAAGATCACCAAAAATCCCGGAGCAAATGAAAAGCTCTACCGGGGTACGATCGAAGTCGGCCAACTGCCCGATGAGGTAGATGGTCCCACCGCCCAGTTCATTGAAACCAACAACTATGCCCCGAACTGGACCATTATCGGCGATATCGATCCCAATTTCCAACTCATTGAAGCCGCTATACACGGGGACGAACAGATCAAGTATTACACCAGGCAGGTTCCCGGTTCGGAAAGAAACCATCTCTTGTATTCCACTTTCTGGCAGGAACTGCTACCGGTTGAAGAGTTCAGCTTCTACGTCAATGCAATCACCTACAAGATGCGTAATTCCAACAAGGTCCTGACGGTTGGCGTCAGCTATGACGGATATGAATGGTGGAATTTTGGCAAGGATAATGGCCAATCCCGCAAGTTGAACGTCGCCAGGGTCATGGAAACGATCAACCAGGATCTTCAAAAGTAACGCGACCCTGAGTAACAACGTAATGATACAAGGAGGCTCCCCGCTATGGAGAGCCTCTTTATTTGGCCATCGTAAACAGACAAATACTCCCAACGCAATGCCCTGACACTAACAATGGACAAAACAAGCAGTTGCATAGCCCTCTTTTCCGGTGGCCTGGATAGCATCCTGGCGGTCAGATGGATTCAGGAGCTGGGATACACGGTGATCCCGGTTTTTTTCAGCGCTCCCTACATCACTCCGGAAAAGGCGGTCAAAACAGCCTCTGAAAACAACCTGAAGCTGATCATCAAGGACATCACCCCAGAACACCTGAAAATGATGGAAAACCCGGTGCACGGCTTTGGCAAGAATTTCAATCCCTGTATCGATTGCCACGCCATGATGTTCCACCAGGCGGGCTTGCTGCTGGAGGAGCTGGAAGCGAGTTTCCTGATCTCCGGAGAAGTTCTGGGCCAGCGGCCCATGTCCCAGCGCCGCAACGCTCTCCAGGCCGTCAACAAACTGAGCGGGATCGGCGACCTCATCATCCGCCCCCTTTCACAGAAACTGCTCCCGGATACCAAACCCATCCGTGAAGGCTGGGTGGATAAAAACCAGATGCTGGCCATTCATGGCCGGGGCAGAACCCAACAAATGGAACTGGCGCAGAAGTTCGGCCTCTCCTATCCCCCTCCCGGAGGAGGATGTCTGCTCACGGACAGGAATTTCACGCTGCGCCTCAGGGAACTGGTGAAACATGGCCAGGACAGCGCAGCCAACATCCGCTTGCTCCGCTGGGGCAGGCATTTCCGTCTCGATGAACGGATCAAACTGATCGTGGGCCGGACTGAAGCAGACAATCAGGGCTTGGAAACCGAAAATTTTCCCGGAATGTATTTCATGATCAGGGATGCGGAAGGACCCCTGGGCCTGCTCACCGATCCCGATCCTTCCGCAAAGCTCATAGCCCTGGCCGCTTCCATCGTTTTGGCCTACAGCTCCAAAGCGCCTTCGCCGGGATTTGTGAAATATGGGGTTGACAAGAACTTCAGCCGCGAAATCTGTGTGGAAAAATGCGCCGAGCCGCTGCTCAGGCCATATCTGATCTCTCTCGACAAGGAACTTTGATGCTCAAAATTGAAGGCCATATTCTGCTGCCCGATTACGGGACCAACACCTGGCTGCTTTGGGATGACGCATCCCAGACCGCCCTCCTTATCGATCCTGCCGCCCCCTCGCGGGACTTGCTGTTGCGGATCGGGGAACTGGGTCTCAAGGTCAGCCACATTGTCAACACCCACGGCCATGGAGACCACATCGGCGGTAACGCCTGGTTCAAAAAGGCCTTGCGCTGCCCGGTGATGATCCATCCCGCGGACGCCCACCTGCTCACTGATAACCGCAGAAACCTCAGCGAATATATGGGAACGCCCGTGGACTGCCAACCCGCGGATGTTCTGGCCGAAGAAGGCATGGATCTCAGTTTGGGAAAACATCTGATACGGATCATCCACACTCCAGGCCATACTCCCGGCTGCATCTGCCTGCTGGCGGATAAATTCCTCATCAGCGGCGACACGCTGTTCGAACTCAGCATCGGGCGCACGGATTTCCCCAGCGGCAGCCACGCCCAGATCATAGATTCAATCAAGACTAAGCTTTTCGCCCTGCCTGATGACACGATCGTTTTCCCCGGACACGGACCCCGCACTTCCATCGGCCTGGAAAAGAAGAACAACCCCTTTGTGAGGTAAGATTGACCCACGACACCATCCTCATCCTCGATTTCGGCTCTCAATACACCCAACTGATCGGCCGGGCCATCCGTTCCCTGCACGTCTATTGCGAGATCCATCCTTTCAACATGGATTCAGAGGCGATCAAAGCCCTGCGCCCCAAGGCGATAATCCTCTCCGGAAGCCCTTTCAGCCATTTCCAACCTGGAGCGCCCCAGCCCGAACCCGTCATCTGGGACCTGGGCATCCCCATTCTGGGCATCTGCTATGGAATGCAACTGATTGCCGCGCGTTACGGCGGAAAGATCGAGCGCCATGACAACCGGGAATACGGCTATGCCAAGCTGCAGATCAACGGCGGGCATCCATTGTTTGCGGGATTGTCCCAAGAAGAACAGGTATGGATGAGCCATGGCGACTCGCTGGCAGAACTCCCCCAGCAGTTTGTGACCCTGGCCTCCACCTCCAACGCGCCCCATGCCGCCATCGCCCACCAGTCGGACCAAATCTATGCCCTGCAGTTCCATCCCGAGGTCGTCCACACCAGCAACGGCAAACGGATCCTGGCCAATTTCGCGGTCCAGATCGCTGGCTGCGCAAACAATTGGACGCCAGGCAGCTTCATCACCGAAGCGATCGAAGCCATTCGGAACAAGGTCGGCAAGGGAAAGGTAATTCTCGGCCTCTCGGGCGGAGTGGATTCTTCCGTAGCGGCAGTATTGCTCCACAAGGCTATCGGCGGCCAATTGGTCCCCATCTTCGTGGATAACGGCTGCATGCGCCATCGCGAGTCCGAAAGGGTGCGCGAAGCCTTTGCCGCTGTGCCGGGGATCAAGATAGATTTTGTGGACGCTGCGAGCTTGTTCCTGGAGCGCTTGGCAGGAGTGGAAAATCCCGAGCAAAAGCGCAAGATCATCGGCGCCGCCTTCATCGAGGTCTTTGAGAAAGAAGCTGCCAAGTATCCCGACGCGGGTTTCCTGGCCCAGGGCACTCTGTATCCGGACGTGATCGAAAGCGTTTCCTTCAAAGGTCCATCCGCAACCATCAAGAGCCACCACAACGTGGGCGGATTGCCGGAAAAAATGAACCTGAAATTGGTTGAACCCCTCAGAGAATTGTTCAAGGACGAGGTCCGCGAGGTTGGCCGCGAGCTTGGTTTGCCGGAAGCTTTGATCGGAAGACATCCTTTCCCCGGGCCCGGTCTGGCCGTACGCATCATCGGAGCGGTGGATGCCGTCAAAGTCAGAACCCTCCAGGCGATTGACGAGATCTTCATCCAGGAACTGCGCAACTGGGACCTCTATGACAAGACCTGGCAGGCCTTCGCCGTGCTGCTGCCCATCCAAAGCGTCGGAGTGATGGGCGACGAACGCACCTACGACAACGTCTGCGCCCTGCGGGCCGTGAACAGCGTCGATGGCATGACCGCCGACTGGACCGAACTTCCCTTCGCTTTCCTCAAAAGGGTCTCCAACCGCGTCATCAATGAAGTGGACGGAGTTAACCGCGTAGTTTATGATATCAGTTCCAAGCCTCCGGCCACCATCGAATGGGAATGACACAATCCCCTTGACAAAATAGCCTCCAGATTCTTTTTAGCCTCCGTGAGCGGGCATAGCTCAGTTGGTAGAGCATTAGCTTCCCAAGCTGAGGGTCGCGGGTTCGAGTCCCGTTGCCCGCTCCATTTTTTCGTCATCTGCTTAACGATTGGACCTCTTCCCCAGCTTCTATGCCATCCATGGCTAATGGCTTGCTGTCGAGCAGAGAGTTTTGACTATGCCGCCAGTCATTACTTCCAAAAATCCTGCTAATACGCCTCCAGCAAGTTTCCCGCCGGATGACCGCCCGGCAGGAGCTTATCCGGCGTGATACGTACAGGCAACCAAGGGGCGGAATATCTGGCGGATAGACCGGAATTTGCCTCCTGGTTTGAGGATGGGCGCTATTTATTGCTTGACATATCGATCCCGGAAACGTATTGGGTGATTTGTCCAACATAAAAAAACATCCGATAAGGAGATATGATATGAAAAGGACAATTTTGGCGGTTCTGGCGATACTCGCGCTTTCCGCGGCCGCAGGCGCAGCCTTTGTCTGCCCGGACACGGGGGAAGAGATCCCGTCACACACAAAATTCAATCCCTATTATCTAGCCCCGGCATTGGAAGCCGCGGAATCCTCCCGTGACGTTGGTTCCTGGACAGGATCCGGCCCCTGGGGCGGAAACGTGCGCGGGCTGGTTACCGATCCAGCCAACAATCTGCGTGTCTTCGCGGCCTGTGGCTCGAGCCTGACGGCGGTGGAAGGCGGGGTCTACATGAGCCTGGATGGGGGGATAAACTGGCAGCCAACGACCCTGCCCCGCAAGCAATACAACGCCGTGGCCGCCTCCGCTTCCCAACCCGGCACTTTTTACGCCGGAGCCCGAAACGGGCTTTACAAAAGCGAGGACAACGGGCTGACTTGGAATCTGGCGGCCCTCTCCACGGCCTATATCCTCGGCGTCGGAGTCAAAGCGAACAACGGCAACACCATCGTGGTGGGAAAATCCGGCAACGTAGGGATCGAGGTCTCCACCGACGGGGGCAACACCTTCGCCCAAGTGGGCCTGAACAACGGCTTTATGCGGATGTTCACCTCTTCGGCGGCCAATCCGGAAAGGATGTTCGTGGTGATGGGAAGCTCAGCCAGTTCCGTGATGACCAGCGTCAACAATGGCCAGACCTGGACGCCCTGGGGCCCCGGTGGCGATGGTTGGGGCATGTACATCTCCCCCGCCGACAGCTTGTTCAGCCTCATTGCCCACGCAGGTGGTGTTTACAGGACCACCGACGGTGGGGCCAACTGGACGCTGGCAACTTCTGGCACCTATCGCAGCATCGCGGAATACAATGGAGTTTTCTATGCCAGTTCCAACGCGGGCGGCATCATGAAGAGCAACGACCAGGGCCAAACCTGGCAGCCCGTCTCCCCGCAAGTGCCGCAGTCGACCTGGCAGTGCGGAACAGGTACCGGCGCCGGAGCGCTTCTGGGCCATTGGGGCGGGATCTTCCGGGCCACGGGTTATGATGAACCTGTCGTGGCCTCGCACACAGGACTCAATCTTGCCCTGGTGCACGGACTGGCCTATTATTCGGACACCAATGAACTTTGGGGCGGCACCGAGGGTAGCGGACTCTACCGCAGCACCGATAACGGCGACACCTGGGATCAGATGGTCAACGGGCTGGGCAACTGGATGGTCTATGAACTGGCCCCCACCAACCACCAATTCTACCAATCCGGACGGATGCTGGCTGGCACCCTCGACGGGGCCTACACTTCCCTGGATGGCGGAAACACCTGGACCTATGTGTATTACCAGGGCACCCAGGTTTCGGCCTGCGAGGTCCATCCCACTGATCCGGACAAATTCTGGTTGGGCACCGCCATTGGCGAGATCAGGTACACTGAGGACGGAGGACAGAACTGGACCGTCGCGCAGGGCGGAATGTGGGGTTTTGCCCCCAGATTGAAGCTGGGACGGGGTCCGATGGGCAATCTGCGGATCTTCCTTTCCTATCAGGGCAGCGCCACCGCGGTCTGGTTTTCCGACGACGGGATCAATTTCACCGCCTCGACCGGAATGGAAAGCACGACCTATCAGCCGATGGTCTCGGTCCGCCCGCAGCTTGGCACGCAGCCACAGATCATCTATGCTTCGAGCAATTCCGGAGTATACAAATCCACCGATAACGGAGCCACCTATGCCCTGGCCGGTATGCCCGGCTTCAGTTGGAGCGTCCTGAGCGGACCTGGCCAACAGGTCATCTCCGGAAAGGACAACGGCCTCAGCTACAGCGTGGACGAAGGCGCGACCTCCAGCTCCCTGACCCAAAACCTGGGAGCCAGCGCCAACATCTGGCAAATGGCATGGGGAAGCAGCACCAATCAGGTATTCATTGCCACCCGCGCCCGGGGCGTGCTGGAAAACCGCTTCAACGACATCGACTACGGTTTCCCCCCCAACCTGTACGCCATACCCAACAACCAATCCATAACCCTGTATTGGGTTCCGGTCGTCACCCAGCCCTCCCCCACGGCCTATCAGATCTGGCGTGACGGATATCCCGTCGCCCAGGTTTCTTCGACAGAGTCCAGCTACACCGATTTTGGCGTGGTCAACGGCCAGGCCTATAAATACTTCGTGTCCGCCGTCTACGACGACCACACCCACACCCTGCCAAACCAGATAATCACGGCCGTGCCTGCCATTCCGACGCATCTGCCTCCCCAGGACCTCGCCGCTGAAGTTGTGGAAAACGACGTCACGCTGACCTGGACGCCTCCCGCGGCCGATTTCCTGACTGGCTTCCAGGTTTTGCGTGACTGGGAGCTGATCGCCGGATTCTCCGACCCGGAGACCTCGTCCTACACCGATCACAACCTTGCCAACGGGACCTATCTCTATTGCGTTATCGCCTTCTACGCAACCGGCCAATCCGAGCCGGCAACCATAACCGTCGAGGTCAATTACGTTGGCAACGACGATCCCGGCAGCCCAGCGCTGGTCACGGAATTACGGGGAAACTACCCCAACCCCTTCAATCCGGAAACCTCCGTCAGTTTCGCTCTCAAGGAGCCTGCACCCGTGAAGATCGACATCTATGACCATAAAGGGCGGAAAGTGAAGACACTTGTGGAACAGGATTTTACATCCGGCCGCCACAGCGTTGTCTGGAACGGCAGGGATGAGGGCGGAAAACCCGTTGCCAGCGGGGTTTATTTCTATAAAATGACCACCGGCAAATACAGCAGCACCCGGAAAATGGTCCTGATGAAATGACCTGATATCCAGCCCCAAACCTACGTAGTAAAACAAACCCCGGGGGATGTACCCGGGGTTTTTTTGTCCCGATTCAACTCTTCTCAAGTTCGAATTTTGGGGGTTACTTTCCTGTCAATTTTTGCAGTTGGCGCAAGAAGCCGGAAGATTGTTTCTTCGTGTCCTCATCCGCCTTGACGCCATTATTACTCACCTTGCCGGAAGAGACGTTGGCTGTTTTGCCGTTGCCTGGAGCAGCCGCTTTACTGCTTACAGATGTGGCCGGCGGCTTGCTGTTTTGAGCTCTGGAGCCATTGAGGACATGGCCAGAGCGGGAATCATTTGCCGGTTTGCTGGCCACGGAAGTGTTGGGCGCTTTGCTGCTGCCGCTTGAAGTGGCCGGTGGTTTGTAATTGGCCGTCGGGGTGCTGATCGTGTTGCTCTTTCCGGCATACTTGGTATTTGACGGTTTACTGCTGCCAACCTGGCCGGAAGGGTTGTAGTAACCACCGCTCCCTGCGCCGGGAGGATTGCTGCCACCGCCGCCGGGTGGAGGAGGTGGATTGATCCCATCGTCGCTTCCGCCGCTGCCGCCTGGTGGAGGCGGAGGATTGCTTCCGCCGCCGTGGCTGCCGCCATGCCCGCCGCCGGGAGGAAGAGGCGGATTTACGCTGCCGCCATGCCCGCCGCCGGGGTGGTGAGGAGGATTATGAGGCCTTGGAGGTCGCGGAGGGGGCGGATATATGTAGCCGCCCACACAGGTTGGATACCAGACGTGCCAGGGTACATACCACACCACCGGCCGGGGACGGGGATAAGAGTAGGTATAGTAATTGCAGATGTGAATATGGGCTCCATACCGGTCCCGGGCCAGTTGAAACCTGAACACGGTCGGGTTTCTCAGGGCCTGCCTTTCATCGGTGTAAAGAAAGGGAACAAAGATCGTCGTCTCAACTGGTTCATAGCCTTTCCGGGTGATGATCAGGTTGATCTCGCGGCCGGGAATGCCAGATCTGAGCACCATGTATTCATCCATGAAAACTGGATAGACCGGGCTCGGCGTCGAACACAGGTACATGTCTATGTCTGTTAGGTTTACATCAGCGCCACGGGGAGTGGTTTCAATCTTGAAAGCTCCGTACATGGTCTGGGCACCGAGCAGGCCACTGCAGAAGATCAGGCAGATGGCGAGCAGCATCTTAGTTTTCATGATAACCTCCTGTGGTATCATCTCTATAGATAATACTCGCCACTCTCCAAATCCTGCATGAAAAAACCGGCCTCTGCTCCGAATCCAGTCTTAATTGTCTGTGGGGTGATCGGATAGGATTGCGGAATGAATGTGAGGGGGAGATTTTCAGGTTTCCGGATGACGGCATCAGACCGGTCGGAAGAAGGCAAACGAATGCCTCCCCGTTTCTTTTTAAAGTATCCTCCGGACTGTTTGGACTGCCCTTCATCATGGCGAGCACCATTCATTGCCGCATTATTATCCACTGTCGGGCTTATATTTGCCCCGGCGCTCTCCCTATCATTACGCTATCATTACGGACTCACTACGGACTTTGTCCGTAATGAGTCCGTATTAACACCGTATTGATAAGGGGGGCGACACAGGAGAGATATTTGTATCATCATGAATGGCAAGACGATATGGATTGTTGGCTCAAGCTCCAACAGGGCAGGTGAACCAGCCGGGGCAACCATTCTTGACCAAGCACGAAAAAGCAAGGACATTAGGACAGAGGGGCGGCAGAAGTCCCCGTCTGCGGCAGCCCGCAGGGTTTTGCCGTCGATCTGGCAAACTCCTGCGGTGTTGCATAGACGGGTGCGTCTATGACTACTCAATACTGAGGCCTTGGCTAGGCTTAGATAGTGACTTCTATAGGTTTTCGATGTTCTTGAGCGGTTTTGGCGCTGTGGCGGGGGTGATCCCCTCCAGGGTGAGATAGCCCAGAAGCGGCGAACCGGTGGGGTTTTCGGCCGCATCGAAACGGTAGAACTGCACGGGAATGCGGATGGGGGCGCCATCCTGCTCTGCGATCAGCTTGCCCTCGGCGTCTTTCTGGAAGGGGTTTTCATACAGCCAGGCCAAGCCGATGGCGGCATTTCCTTCCTCGGCATTGACGTTCTTGCGGCTGGAACCGATCGCCAGCCTCTGTTCCGGGGAAAGATTGGGCGAATTGATGCTGGAAGTGACGCTGCCGATGCACTTTCCATCTCTGTACACTTTGCGGTGGGAGGCGATCCCTTCGGCCACGAAGATGATCAGCGCTTTGCTTGCTCCGGCGGCCAATTCCTTTTCCAAAGCGGCTTTGCCCACAAAATCCGGCTTGCTCATGTCGACCGCGGCCTCGAAGAGCGGCGCGTTGACCGGTGTATGCTCCGGATCGTATTCGCTGCCCATCAGGGGAAGCCCGAAAGGCCCGGCCGAGATGCGGTTTTCATCCCTGCCGCCCAGGCCGACCAGCAGTCCGCCAAGGTCCAGGGCCGAGCTCACGATCCGTTTGAAATCCTCGGCCGCGTTGGCAACCGGGATATAGAGCTCCCAGCCCCAGCGGTTGGTGTATCCAGTCCGGCTGATGAGATATTTCTGGCCTTCCCGCTCGAACTCGTTGAAGCTGAAGTAGTTCATGTTCTTTTCCGGCTGGTTGCGGTTCTTGAGCACCTCTTCCCCGTAGATCGATTTGACCAGTTTGAAGGATAGCGGGCCCTGGATGTCCACCTTGACCAGTTGGTCTGAAATGTCTTGCGCGGAGACGTCCTCGCCGGGCAGTTTCCGGCCCATGATGCGGTCGATGTCCGCGATCAGTTCATGGCCGTTGACCGTGGCAGTGATGTCGTGCCCGGCATTGATCACGGCGATGTATTCCGTCTCGGAGAGGCGCATCAGGATCATGTCGTCCTGCACTCCGCCCCGTTCGTTGAGCAGCAGCGTATATTTGCAGGAACCGACCTTCATTTCGCTCATCCGGCCAGCCAAAGCCCGGTCCAGAAGGGCAGGCGCGTCCTGTCCGCTAAACCTGATCTGGGCCATGTGGTCGATGTTGTAGATCGCCAGTTTTTGCACTGCCGCCGCCTCTTCCAGAACGGAGGTCAGGTAATTCACGGCCATCTCATATTCGCCGAAATTGCTGCGCTTGATCGGCTGAATGGGGATCCCCTTCTTTTGCGCCAGCAAGGGCAGATACCAGTTTTCCTCCAGGTCGAAGAGGAAGGTGTGGCGAGGCACGGTTGGGAAATCAAAGCCTAATTTGGACATTTGTTTGCTCCTTGGTTTATATATTCTTATTGCATTTTCATTTTGTCAGATACCTGCGCTCCAGACAATTTCGCCGCCCAGCATGGTGAGCCTGGATTCCGCTTCCAGCCAATATTCCCAAGGCAGGCGGGTGAAATCCTCCAGCACGATCAGGTCGGCCAGCTTGCCGGGATTGAGCGAGCCCGCGCAATGCTGCGCGTCCGAGCCCTTCGCCGCGCCCAAAGTGTAGGCGTAGAGGGCGTCGTGGAGGCTTATCCGTTCATCCGGCAGCCAGGTTTTTGCTTTGGGGTCAAGCCTGTTTTTGCGGGCGATGGCGCTGTAGATGCCATGAAAGGGGTTGATCGTTTCGATCGGGGCGTCGGAGCCGAAGCCAAAGGGAATTCCCTGGTCCAGAAGCGATCTGAAGCAATATGCTTCCTGCTCCAAGGTGGCCCAGTACTGGCCGATCATGTCGATGTCATTGGCCAGGTGGACAGGCTGCAGCGCGCAATAGGCTCCGCTTTTGGCGAGGCGGGGAATGTCGTCCGGGGCGATCGACTGCACGTGCTCGATCCGAGAAAGCAGGCCCTGCTCGGGATATTTATCCCGCAGGCGGATAAAAGCGTTGATGACGGCGTTCACGGCGCGGTCGCCGATGGCGTGGATGGTGCTGGAAATTCCGTGTTCGGCGGCGCGGCTGGCGATCTGAAAAAGCTCGTCTTCGGAATGGCGCAGGATGCCCCTGTTGCCGTCAGAACCTGGATATTGCGCGAAAATGGCGGCTGTCTGCGAGCCCAAAGAGCCGTCCGCGAAAAGCTTCACGCCGCCGAGTTTGTACCATTCGTCACCCGTGTAGGAATGTAGCCCATGCCCGATCATCGCATCCAGTTCATCCAGGAAAAAGTGCCGGCAAACACGCAGTGACCGGCTTTCGCGGACAAATTGCTCAAGAATCTCGGCTCCCCGCGATGTTTCCATGCTGTGGACCGTTGTTAGTCCGAGTTTATGGATCCCGGACGTGGCCTGAGCCAAAGCATCCAAGACCATCTCCCGGCTGGGCGGAACGATGAATTGCTCCAGCAGTTCGGACGCCGTCTCATACAGGATGCCGGTCAGGTTGCCGGCCGTGTCCCTCTGGTATTTTCCACCGACGGGATCGGGGCTGGATTCATCCACTCCGGCAATGCGCAGGGCAGCCGAATTGCACCAGCGGCTGTGAAAATCCTTGCTGTAAAGCGCTACCGGCACATCCGGGAAAAAATCGTCCAGAAGGGCGGCATTGATGTTTTGCGGGCTGTCGATCCGGTTTTTATCCCAAGCTCCGCCCAAAACCCAGGCCGGCAGTTCTCGCTGCCGCTCGCGATAGCTTTTGAGGCAATTTCTGATCTCTGCTATGCTCCGGCAGGCGGAAAGATCGAGTTGCAGGCTCTGTTGGGCAAATTCCGTGTAGTGGGTGTGGGTGTCCGTCAACGCCGGCAACAAGGCTTTTCCGGCCAGATCGATGATCTCAGCTTTTCCCCCGGCGGCAGACCTGCAATCGCTCAACGAGCCCAGAAGCGCGATCCTGCCGTCTTGCACCAGCAGCGAATCATAAACCGCCGGACCAGGCAATTCCATGGGAAAGATCAGGGCCTTAGTGAAGATATAGTTCATCGTGGATGATGTCCAAAGCTGTGGTTAGTTGCTGTTTGTCGACCGCGTAATTGATCCGCAGCCAGCCTCGGGAAACTTCCCCAAAGGCGGAACCGGGAACGCAAATCACTCCTTTCCGGGCAAGATAGGAAGCAGTACGCAGGTCGTCGCCCTCCACTCTCAGCAACAGATACGGCGTGGCGGAGGGAACCAGGACCCGGTCGAGCCAGGGGCTTAGTTTCTCCAATGCCAGATCGCGGCTGGCTTGTAACTGGCCCATGACCTCGTCGGCGGCCCTGCCTCCATCGTCTGATAAGGCATACGCTGCCAGATGCTGGGACAGCCAGTTGCTGCAGGTGGAAACATATTGCCGGGCTTTGATGACCGCGGCCGAGAATCCTGGCGGGGCCACGATCCAGCCCAGCCGCCATCCGCTCATGCAGTGGGATTTGGATAGGCCGCCGAGGATGAAGGAAGGCTCCATCCGGCCGTGGAAGCCGGGCGGAGGAGCGTTGAAAAACAGCCGGGAATAGATCTCGTCAACCACAAGGACGATGCCATGCTGTGAACAAAGCCCGGCCAGGCGCCGCGCTTCCTGCTCTGTGAAAACGTGGCCACAGGGATTGCTGGGATGGCTGAAGACCAGCGTTTTGACCCCATCGGCCAGCAGTTGCTCCCATTTGTGCCAATCCACACTTAACAAATTACTTTCAAAAGGTAGCCTTATAACATTGGCTTCCAGCATCTTGCATATTGCAGAATATGCCGGGTAATCGGGGTCGGGGATGGCCACTCGGTCACCCGGATCGAGGATCGCCAGCAGGGTGACAAACACCGCTTCCTCCACCCCGTTACAGACGCAGACTGAATCCGGGTCACAGCCGGGATAGATGGCCGCGATGGCTGCGCGAAGTTCGGGAATCCCGGCGTTGGGTGTGTAAACCAGGGTTCCCTGCGCCAGCAGATCCAATGCTTTTTGCCGCAATATCTCTGGCAGGGGAAAACCCAACTCCCCCAAAGCGAGATTGATGGCGCCAGGCGGAGCGGAATGCAGCACCCGGCGGATAAGGGAAAGTTCGATCGGCTGCAGCCGACGCGATTCAGTCAAGCACAGCACGCAGGTCCTGCTCCAATTGCACCGCGCTGTCGGTTTTTGTGTCCCGGTACTTGATGATCACGGGACAGTAGACTCCAAATCCTTTGTGCTCCTTCATTTCCCTGCTTCCAGGAACGACCACTGCCCCGGAGGGGATGGTGAAGGAGCCGCCCAAATCGCGCTGAAGAAATTCGCCATGCACCGAGTCGAAGATGGGTGTGGAGGCCGTGATGATCGTTCCGGAGGCGATCACGGCCTTTTTTTGGATCAGGATCCCTTCGTAGATGCCGGTGTTGCCACCGATGAAAACATCGTCCTCGACCACCACCGGACGGGACCCGATCGGTTCCAGGACCCCGCCAATCATGGCCCCGGCGGATAGATGGACGTTTTTACCGATTTGGGCGCAGGAACCCACCAAAGCATGCGAATCGACCAGGGAGCCGCTATCCACCCAAGCGCCCACATTGATGTAGGAAGGGGGCATGACGGTCACTCCGGGCGCGATGTAAGCTCCTGAACGGATGGAAGTTCCGCCGGGTACGATCCGGATCTGCTGCTTTAAGGTAAAAACCCTTTCCGGCAGGGTATCCTTGTCGAAAAACACCTTGTCGGCGCTCCAGGGCAGCGCGGTCAACACCCCCATGCGAAAACCGCAGAGGATGCCCATCTTGATCCACTGGTTCACTTTCCAGCCCGTGCCGGAAGGCTCGCAAGCCCGGATGGTCCCTTCTTCCAAGGCTTTGATGAACGCTGCGAACAGGTCACGGTCTGCAGATACGTAGTCCCCTGGATTTTTCTGATATAAGGCAACTATGGTTTCTTGCATGGTAAAACCCCTTTATAAAGCTTGTTTGAGGCGCCGCATGGCTTCAGCCAACACGGAGCGCGGACAGGCGAAATTGAGCCTTTGGAAACCTGCACCCTCGACCCCGAATTTGAGCCCGGGATCAAGCGCCAGACGGGCTTTGTTGACCAACATATCCTTGATGGCCTCATCATCCAGTCCCAGAGCGCGGAAGTCGATCCAGGCCAGATAGGTGCTGTCCGGCTTGATCATCTTCAGCTGGGGCAGCTGTGTGGCAAAGAAATCGAGCAGGAATTCCCGGTTTCTCTGCAGATAGGCCAGCAGCTCAGCCAGCCAGTCGTCCGAATCGCGATAGGCCGCGATCACAGCCTGGATGCCAAAGCTGTTGCCCAGATAGAGGTGGAGTTTTTCGATCATCCAGGCCAGAGGTTCGCGCAGGGCGGGATTTTTGACGATGACCACCGCGCTGGCCAGACCGGCCAGATTGAAGGATTTGGCCGGAGAAACGCAGCAGATGCTGTTATCGGCGAAATCTTCCAAAGCGGCTACGGATATTGCTTTACCGCCATCATAGACAATATCGGCGTGGATCTCGTCGCTGATTATCGGAACACTGTAGTTCCTGCAAAGCCCTCCCATCCGGCGCAATTCATCCTCCCGCCACAGCCTGCCAATGGGGTTATGGGGATTGCAGAGGATGAAGAGTTTGGCCTGCTTCAGCTTCTGCTCAAAGTCGTCAAAGTCGATCTGATAGCTGCCATCTCTCAGCAGGAGCGGATTTGTCAGCAGCTGCCGTCCGTGGTCCTGAATGGCATTGAAAAAGGGACGGTACACCGGAGTCTGGATCAGGATCCCGTCGCCCGGCCGGGTAAGCTGCCGCACCGCCAGATTGACCGCTGGCATGATCCCGGGGCTGTTCAGCATCCATTCCCGCTCCGCGTGGAAGCCGTATCTTCTTTCGACCCAGCTTGCCACCACCGCGTAGAACTCAGGAAGATGGAAATTGTAGCCGAACACTCCATGGTCCAGGCGTTTCTGCAGGGCTGACGTGATGGCCGGCGAGACGGCGAAATCCATGTCTGCCACCCAGAGCGAGATCAGATCGTCCCTGCCATAGAGCATCTTCAGGGCATCGTATTTGAAACAGCCGCTGCCCCGGCGGTCGATCACGCGGTCGAAATCGTAGTTCATTGTTCGGCCTGCTCCTGACGGTTCTTGATGTTACGGATCACCTCGATCATTTTGTTTAGTTCTTCGTTCATAACGATCTGCGGCGCGAGGTCGGCAATGTTGTACATGATCTCGATCATGCGGGGAAAGGAGGCCTGGGTCTTGATCAGCCTCTTTTTGCCGGAGCGGTCCGTAAAGCCCAAAAAGACATAATAGGTCAGCACCTTGCGCAGTTCCAGGCTCACGATCCGGTCATATTCGATGGCCACGGGTGGTTTGAGGATGTAGCGCAGCCAGAGGCATTCTGGGGTGA
Organism: Candidatus Syntrophosphaera sp.; assembly: GCA_019429425.1. Classification (NCBI taxonomy): domain Bacteria; kingdom Pseudomonadati; phylum Candidatus Cloacimonadota; class Cloacimonadia (SeqCode); order Cloacimonadales (SeqCode); family Cloacimonadaceae (SeqCode); genus Candidatus Syntrophosphaera; species Candidatus Syntrophosphaera sp. The sequence goes on along the minus strand of JAHYIU010000029.1, from coordinate 5,155 downwards.
AGATCACGGCGTTCAGCGAGGTGAGATGGCGGAACAGCGAATCCAGCGAGACGAACAGCACCACCAAAGGCAGGACCTTGATCCACCAGGCGGAATCGGCCCGCACATAGCTGAACAGGACCCAGAGGCTCCAGCCCACGAGCAGGGTGTGCAAGATCATCGCCGGAACGCGTACGATCGGGTTGACCCGATAGCGCACCGGCATGCGGTCGCGGACGGACTGGATCCTCAATTCCTGCGGCACAGGTATTCCCTCCAAAGCTTGTTCACGCTTTCCAAAACGGCCCCGTTGGCTGGAACGGATTCGAACAGGTTGTGGGTGTCCAGTTCGCCGTGGAAATCGCTTCCCGCGCTCATGTAGAGCCCGTTCTTCTGGCAGATGTCGATGAAGGATTCGACCTCGAACTGGTAGTGATCCGGATGCCAGACCTCAAGCCCGTCGATGCCCATCGCAATGAATTCCTCGATGTAACTGGATTTGACCAGCTTGCCAGGATGCGCGATCAAGGCCAGGCCGCCAGCGTCGTGGATTATCTTGAGCGCGTCCGGTACCGGCAATTCCGGCTTGGGGACGTAGGCGGGCTTGTAGTTGCCGATATACTTGTCGAAAGCTTCGTTCTTGTTCCGCACGTAGCCCCGGTTTACGAGGATCTGCGCGATGTGCGGGCGCACGATCAGTTCGCGGCTGCCGGCCACTTTGACCACCTCGTCCAGGGTGATCTCCAGCCCCAGTTCAGCCAGGATCTCGATCATCCTGATAGCCCGGTCACGCCTGCCGATCAGGTACATCTCCATCATCTGGATCAGGGCGGAGTTGTTGAAGTCACAGCCATAGGCCAGAATGTGCACGTCGCTTTCCTCATGCGTCGAGCTGATCTCCATCCCGGGCAAAATGCGCAAGGGCGCGTAATCCCGCGGCAAATGCCGGTAGGCGTCTGCCGTGTCGTGATCCGTTATGGAGATCAGGTCCAGTCCTATTTGCCGGCTGCGCTCAACCAACTGCGCTGGACTGAAAGCCCCATCTGAGACATTGGTATGCAGATGGAGGTTTATGCGCTTGATTTGATCTATTTCTTGTACTATCATAATTTCTTTTCTATTGACGTAATTCTGGCTGCTGCAAAATCGTCAATGATTATTTTGCTTGTCCGGGTCCCCTTTGGAATCCGGACGATATCGCAGTAAAAAATGGAGAACTCATGGAATACGATCCGCTCAAAGACCGCGCGGCCAGCCTGATCAGGATTTTCCCCATGGCCAGGACCTGTTTCTACCGCTGCCTGGACCTCTTGCTGCTGCGTCAGCGTTACGTGAAGCGCTGTTTGGCCAGATACGCCTCCGGAAACGAAAAGTTGCGTTTCTACGATGCAGGGGCGGGATTTTGCCAGTATTCCTGGCATATCCTTTCCCGCTGGCCGGATTCCAGGGTTTTCGCCAGCGACCTGAAAGGCGATTATCTGGCCGATTTTGCCGATTTCGCCCGTTCCCGCTTCCCCGGTCGCTTTTCCTGTCAAACGGCCGACTTGCAGGATTTCACGCCGCAAAACAGCTATGACCTGATCACCGCCATCGACATCCTGGAACACATCGAAAACGACATCGCCGTGCTCAGGAATTTCCACAACTGTTTGGCGGAAAAGGGGATCCTGATCATCTCGACTCCCTCGGATACCGATGAGGCGGCCCAATTCACGGAAGAGCACGTCCGCCCGGGCTACAACAAGGCTGAACTGGAGCAAAAACTCGAGGGCTGCGGTTTCGAAATCCTGGAAAGCCTTTACAGTTACGGAACCTGGGGCGGCCTGGCCTGGCGCCTGCTCATCAAACACCCGCTTACCTGGCTCCAGAAAAGCAGGCTCAGCCTGTTTTTTCTTCCTATCTACTACATCCTCCTCTTCCCCATCGCGGAATTGCTGATGCGCCTCGATCTGAAAGCCGACAACAAGACCGGGACCGGGCTCATCATCGTGGCCCGCAAAAAATCCTGATCCGCCCTTATATTCTGAACGCCCGCCTCCCGAATGCCTCCCGCCCACTACCCGCCAAACGGGCGGTTACTCGGCGCGAGGCGTCCCAGAGACGAACGGGCAGGGAATAAGGGACGGATGATCAGGAAAAAACAAGCCGCCCGCTGAATTGGGATCAACGGACGGCTTGTTTTTGGCTCACTTTCAAACTGAGTGGGTCAGGTTTTCATCTGGGGCAAAGAGGGGTGGCATATTCCGATTTGCCACAGCGGTCTGCTGACCGCTTCTGAAGGCAGCCTTGCTGCCTTTGCCGATTCTCCAGATCGGCAACCCGCTGCTTGTTCAATCCGGATTTGACGCGCCAATCACCCACTCGATTTGAAAGAGAGCCTTGTTTTTATCGCTTTATTGGCCTATCTGAGGCTTCAGTATTGGATGGATGCTGCTCCCAGGGGGCAAAGCATCAGCACCGATTCGTTCTGAAAGTCTTTGTAGAGTTCGTAGAGTTTGACATAATCGCCCAAGATGGTATCCACGGCGCCGGACTTCAGCAGGCCGCCAAAGGGGTTTCCGCTCATCTGGACGGCGAATCCCTTTTGCTGCGTGGTGGCGTCCACCAGAGTGATCTTGCCCTTGATGCCGGTCAGGTCGCGCATGTGCTCGACGGCTTTATCCAGCCCGCCAAGATCGTCGATCAATCCATTGGCTAGGGCCTGTTCGCCGGTCCAAACCCTGCCCTGGGCAAGTTCATTGACCTCTTCCAGGCTCAGATTGGCCCGGCCGGAATCCACCTTGCCCACAAAATCGTCATAAACCGTCTCGATGAATCTGGTCATGCGGGATTCTTCCTCCTCCGTCCAAAGACGTGAGGTCGAGCCGAAATCGGCGTTCTCGCCAACTTTGACGGTGGAAAGGTTCACCTTGATCTTCTCATATAGCCTGGGCAGGGAAAAGGAGATCCCGATCACGCCGATGGAGCCGGTGAGGGTGGCGGGATCGGCGATGATCCTGTCCGCCCCGCAGGCGATGTAATATCCGCCGGAAGCGGCCACTCCGGCCATGGAGACGATCACGGGTTTCTTGTTATCGGTTTGGGCAAGCTGGAGTTCGCGCAGGATGATGTCGGAAGCCTGGGCCGAGCCGCCGCCGCTGTCCACGCGGAGGATGATTCCCTTGTAGTTCTTGTTGTTGCGGGCAGCTCTGATCAGTTTGACAGTCGTTTCCTGGGCGATCTTGGTGCCCGGGGTGCCCTTCCCCATCACGATGTTGCCGCTCGCGTAGATGACCGCGATCAGGCTTTCCTTGGGCTTGGCCCAGGAGAAGTCTTTATAATCGGGCAATTCGGAACGCTGTTTGGAGAAGCCGAAGTCTTCCTTGAGCTGTTTATCCAGTTCGTCCTCAAAGATCAGGGCGTCCACCAAACCAGCGTCCAGGGCGTCCTGGGCCAGGAAATAGGGCCCGTTGTCGATGGTTTCGCGCACTGATTGTTTCAGTTTCTCACCCCGGCCGGTTTCCATCGCCGCCACATACTGGCCGTAGATGCTGTTCAGCAGGGATTCGTAAACCTCGCGCTCGGCCTCGGTCATTTCCGCTTCGGAGAACATGTTGCCGGCGCTTTTGTATTTGTGGCTGCGAAAGTTCATGACATCCACGCCCAGGTGGTCCAAAAGATCATGCAAATATGGACTGGAGATCATTAATCCGCGCAGGTCAACGCTCCCCATCGGATTCAGATAGATCTGGTCGGCCACCGAGGCGGCGAACATGTATCCGGTGTTGCTGATGTTGTTGTAGTAGACCGCGAACTGTTTCCCGCCGGCCTTGAAATCCCTGATCGCGTCCGCCAATTCCTGCCTCAGACCGTAACTGGTGGAGAAGCTCGGATCCTTGAGCAGGATGCCGCTGATCTGGGGGTCGTTCTTGGCTTTTTCCAGGTCGGCGATTACCTCTTCGATGCTTTTGGCGTCTCCGGAAAAGACCTTAACCGGTCCGAGCTCATATTTGGGCGCCTTGTAGGTGACGATGTCGCCCTTGAGCTTCATGTTGTACCAGTTTCTGCCCTTCAAACCCAGGAATGGCGAGAACACGTCGTCGGTGAAATGAACGTAGGGTATGGCAAAGTTGTCATTCTCACGCACGGAGGCGAGGGCGCCCAGATCGGTCTTGCCGGCGCTGATGCTGAAGGTCAGGAAGGCGGTCTCGGTGTCCAGATTGTAGGTGGCGCCGAGGTTCAGGCCATCAAAGACCCGGGTATTGATCCCCAGGACGGGATTGCGGAAGCCATATTCGCCTTCCTCTTTGCTGTAGTCCATGTCCGCGCTCAATTCCAGGCGGTAATCCCTGGCCGATTTAACGAAGGCCAGGGGGCGAAAAGCCAGCCCGGCATGGTATTGGGGAGCTTCCTTGTAAGGATTGTCCCAGTTGAAGGCGATCGATGAGGACGCGTGCGGCCTGTAGGTGACGGCTGTGCGCCAGGCCCCTTTGCCAAATTCGTTGTTCTTCCAGCGGTAATTGGCTCCCGTATACAGATTGGGCAGAATGTGCCTGGGTAAGAACTCCATACCGGTGGCCAGGGTGTGGAAATTAACGCTCTTGTCGCCGTCTTGGGTGTATTCATAGACATAGCTCAGGTAATCCAGATTGGCGAAAAACCAATAGTGCTTCTGGAATTCATTCTCGTCGAACATATGCGCCCAACCCAGGCCGCTGCCGGTGCCTGTGCCCAATAGCGAGGGATTGGCGATGGGGACGAACAGGTTGTCGATGCTGGCGCTGGGAAAGGCCAGGCTGCCGAGATTAACGTCTCTCCAATCCTGGGCAAAGGCCAGGGCTGGCAGCATCAGGATAAGCATCACGATAAGAATTGTTGCTTTCATCAGGGTCTCCTTTATATCAATATCATTTGCTTTGAGGGCAGATACACGGGCCGGGGCCAGTGTTCGCTCGTGGCAGGGCTTTTGCCATATCCGGCCCGCTTGGGTTCAGACACCCTGGAACATGGTTCCAGGATATCTTTTGTTAATTTTTGCGTGTCTTGTTTCTTGTCAATGGAAATCATCTTCTGGCATTCCCCCATTTTTTATACCAGCCTGATTTTCAACTGCCATGGTTCGATCAGATCGGCTCTATAAGGTGAGGTGTCGTAGTGTCTGGAGCTACTGAGGCAGATTTGCATGACCTGACTGATT
>JAHYIU010000028.1 GCA_019429425.1 Candidatus Syntrophosphaera sp. | reverse complement strand
CCACCAATTCCTGCGTGGCCGTCGTTGAAGGCGGCAAACCGGTGGTGATAACCAAGTCGGAAGGAAGCCGCACGACACCGTCGGTCGTGGCCTTCACCAAAGACGGACAGCGCCCGGTCGGCCAACTGGCCAAGCGCCAGGCCGTCACCAACCCCACGAACACGGTGTTTTCAATCAAGCGTTTCATGGGCCGCGCCTACAATGAAGTGGGCTCGGAAATGAAACAGGTGCCTTTCAAGGTTATCTCCGGACTGAAAGGCCAGGCTGCCGTGCATATAGACACGGATAATAAGGATTTCACGCCGCAGGAGATCTCCGCGATGGTCCTCACCAAGATGAAGGAGACCGCGGAGGCGTATCTGGGTCAGAAAGTCACGGAAGCCGTGATCACCGTGCCGGCCTATTTCAATGACGACCAGCGCCAGGCGACCAAGGACGCCGGCAGGATCGCCGGCCTGGATGTAAAGCGCATCATCAACGAACCCACGGCCGCGGCATTGGCCTTTGGCATGGAAAATGCCAAGGAACAGAAAGTGGCCGTCTATGACCTCGGGGGCGGCACTTTCGACATCTCCATCCTGGACATCTCGCAGGGCGTGGTGGAAGTGCTTTCCACCAATGGTGACACCCATCTGGGCGGCGACGATTTCGACAAGCGCGTGATCGACTGGATCCTCGAGCAATTCAAGAAACATGAGGGGATCGACCTCTCCCGCGACCCGATGGCCATGCAGCGCCTGCGCGAAGCGGCGGAAAAAGCCAAGATCGAGCTTTCCGGCACCCAGACCGCCAACATCAACTTGCCCTTCATCACGGCGGACGCGACCGGACCCAAGCACCTGAATCTGGACCTTTCCCTGGCTGAATTCAACCGCCTGACCGAAGACCTGGTGCAGAGGACACTTGGGCCCTGCCGTCAGGCCCTCAGCGACGCCAAACTGCAGGCCTCGGACGTCCAGGAAGTCCTTCTGGTCGGCGGCAGCACCCGCATCCCGGCAGTGCAGGAAGCGGTGGAGAAGTTCTTTGGTAAAAAGCCCAACCGCAGCCTCAATCCGGATGAAGTGGTGGCCATCGGAGCGTCCATCCAGGGCGCCATCCTTTCCGGAGACGACAAGGTGAGCGAGGTCTTGCTGCTGGATGTCACGCCTCTCTCATTGGGGATCGAGACCCTTGGCGGCGTAACCACCAACCTGATCCCACGCAACACCACCATACCGACCAAGAAGAGCCAGATCTTCTCGACCGCGGCGGACAACCAGACTGCGGTGACCATCCACGTCCTGCAAGGCGAACGTCCTTTGGCCAATGACAACAAGTCCCTCGGCAAGTTCGACCTGGTGGGAATTCCTTCGGCCCCGCGCGGCCTGCCCCAGATCGAAGTGACCTTCGACCTCGATGCCAACGGGCTTTTGCACGTTCATGCCCAGGACAAGGGCACCGGCAAGGAGCAGTCCATCGTGATCGACAGGGCAGGAAACATCAACAAGGACGACATCGACCGCATGATCAAGGACGCGGAGATGCATGCCGAAGAGGACAAGAAGCGCCAGGAATTCATCACCGCCAAGAATGAACTGGACAGCCTCATCTTCGGCACGGAAAAGAGCCTCAAGGAATATGGGGACAAGCTTTCCGAAAGCGATAAAAGCGATCTGGAAGCGGAGCTCAAGCAAGCTCAGGAACAGATGGAAAAAGCCACTGAGGCCTCGGAACTGAATTCCATCAAGGAAAACCTGGCCCAGAAGGCGCAGCGCCTCGGCGAGATCATCTATGCCCAGGCCCAGCAGCAACAGCAGTCCGGTGGAGAAGGATTCGACCCCAACGCGGCTGGATTCAATCCCGAGGACATGGCCAGTCAGGGTCCTGCCCAGGAAGAGAGCCAGAAATCCGACGAGCCAATCGACGCTGATTTTGAAGTGGTTGACGATAAGTAAGGGACACTTTTCCCGGCGGACTTTCAAATCCGCCGGGAAACCCTTTGAAGCTTCAGGATAAGGAGATTGGATGGCTAAAAGAGATTACTACGAAGTATTGGGAGTGCCCAAAAGCGCCGACGAAGCAGAGATCAAGAAGTCCTACCGCAAGCTGGCGATGCAGTTCCACCCGGATAAAAACCCGGACAACAAGGCCGCCGAGGAAAAATTCAAGGAAGCCTCCGAGGCCTATGAAGTTCTTTCCGACAAGGACAAGCGCCAGCTTTACGACCAGTACGGCCACGCGGGGGTGGATCAGCAGTTCGGCAACGGCGGCTTCAACTGGAACAACTTCACCCACTTTGAGGATATCAGCGATATCTTCGGTGGGGGAGGCGGTTTCGGCTCCATCTTCGAGACCCTCTTTGGCGGCGGGGGCTTCGGCTCCCGGGGCGGCCAGCGCAGAGTCAACCAGGGTGAGGACCTGCAGATCGAACTTTCCCTCTCCCTGAAAGAGATCGCCTTGGGGACAGAGAAGAAGATCAAGATCAGCGTCAAGGATTCCTGCGACAAATGCGGCGGGTCCGGCAGCGCGGACGGCAGCTCCGAAACCTGCTCCCAATGCCGCGGCACCGGACAGGTGCGCACCGTGCGCCAATCCCTTTTCGGCCAGATGCAGACAGTTTCGGAATGCCCTTCCTGCCGCGGCGAGGGCAAGATCATCAAGAACAAATGCACCAAATGTTACGGCGAGGGCAGGATGGGCAAGGTGAAGGAGATCACGGTCAAGATCCCCGCCGGGGTGGAGGAAAACCAATACATCCGGCTGCGCGGCCAGGGCAACATCGGACCCCGCGGCGGAGGGCACGGAGACATCCTTGTCCTCATCCATGAAAGGCAGGACGACATCTTTGAGCGCGACGGCAACAACATCATCCTGGAATTCCCCATCCATATTTCGCAAGCCGTATTGGGCGACGAGATCGTGGTGCCCACCCTCACCGGCTCGGCCAAGATGAAGATCCCCGCCGGGACTCAGAGCGGTAGGCTGTTTCGCCTGAAAGGACAAGGCATCCAGGGTTTGAACACCTATTCCCGGGGCGACCTGATCGTGCGGGCCAACGTGGTCACGCCAACCAAGGTCTCGCGCGAAGAAACCGAGCTTTACAACCGGCTGCGGGAATTCGAGAAGAAGCGCGAACTCAAGCCCGGCAAGAGTTTCCGGGATAAACTCAAAGGATTTTTCACCTAACAAGGTCCGGATGCCTTCCATCTATCTGCCCGGTTCTGAACTGCTCAGGGTGGGGGACACGGCCACCTTGGAAGGGGATGAATTCCACCATCTGGCGCGGGTCGCCCATCGCCGCTTGCAGGATCCCCTGTTGCTGAATTCAGGCCGGGGCACGCTGTCCGAGGCCCAGTTGCTGGAAGTTGCCAAACATTCGGCCCGGCTGGAGATCACAGCCGTATCGAGCTTTCCCCAGCCCCAACCATCCTTTGCCATCGCCTTCGCCCTGCTCCGGAACAGGCACGACGAGCTGATCGTCGAAAAGTGCACGGAGCTCGGCGCGGCAGCCTTTTTCCCCCTGGTGACCGAACATTCGGTGCGCCAGGCCTCGGACAACACTTTGCAACGTTTTCACAAGACAGCCCTGGCCGCGGTCAAGCAATGCGACAATCCCTGGCTGCCTGAGGTTTTACAGCCCCAGGGACCGCAGCAGGCTTTGGACGCCATCAGAGACAGGGGCTACACTCCAATCCTCTGCTCGGAACGCAGGCCGGATATCTGGCTGCATCACCTGTCACCGGTCAAAACGGGGAATCCCTGTTTCCTGATCGGGGCGGAAGGAGGCTGGAGTGAAGCGGAGTTCGCCCTGTTCGAGGGTTTGGAGGAAATTACCCTGGGGGATCTGGTGACGCGGGCGGAAACTGCGGCAATCTCAGTCGCGGCGCAGTGGCTGGCCTACCTAAAACAAAAATACTGACGCCCGGAGTTCAGGGATCAAGGCTGAATCGATCATTGTCTGCAGGCATTGTTTACGGCTCTCTTTCAAATCAAATGGGTAAGCTGTTCATCCCCGACCGGAGGGGTGAAAAATCCGCTTTGCCACAGAGTCCACGGGGCTCTTCAAAGATGGGTGCGGATACTGTCCAATCTGCCAATTCGGAGCTTGGCAACCCATTTATTTTTCCCATCGCCCTCCTTATCAATACGGTATCAATACGGACTCATTACGGACTTTGTCCGTATTGAGTCCGTATTAACACCGTATTGATAAAGGGAGCCATGTGGGGGAAGTGGAATTTCCTGTGATCCTATAGAGTATCAAGAGAAATTGCAAATAGTGTCACTTTCATTGCCAATCGCTGTTTTTGATGAGACCCCAGTATCAAGGTTTTTGCAAAGCGGTATCAAGAAGAACTTTGCACATAGACTCTCTGGAAAAGGTCTAAAACTAGGGATAGAACTCCCCCGAAAAATAGGGCTCTCTTTCAAACTAAGTGGGTAAGTCCCTCCATCAAGTATCCACATTTCTGCAAGACTTTCAGCCGGAAGTAATCGAAGTCTTTGGGCTAAATCCATGAAATTTTGATCGTAATCATTACCAGCATACCTTAACTGGTATTGGCTGAATGTACCTATTAGAAAGTCGGGGGCCTGGGCCGCCATGATTATGACGGCTAAGTCTAATGCCAGTCCTATTCATCTCACAATCCGATAAACAGTTACGACCACTGTGACAGGTGATACCCATTTGCAAGTTTGGGTGAGACTTTATAGATCCCCAAGGAAGCCTCGCCGCCTCTGCCGATGCAGGCTCAGCAGCCCAAACGTGCTTCGGTTCTAATTCGGCAGGCCCACACCCACTTGATTCGGAAGAGAGCCCTATTTACTCACTTTGCCAGGATAACCTTGCGGATGACGGATGTTTTCCCGAACTGCAGGCGACACAGGTATATCACGCTGGCGATGGATCTGCCGCTGCCGCCCCTGCGTTTGTTTGCAAGCTCAAGCTAAATACCGGTCTGGCGTCGGTGGTCCAGGCGCCTGGGCTACTCAATCCGGTATCGTATTGCGTTTGTTAAAAGCAATATTTATTCCAGAAAATCGTATTCTACAAGTGTCCGACTGGGAAAAAGGCTGAGGAGGGTGCTGTATTCTTGCTACAGAAGGATCAGGCGTACCATTTGAGTACGATCGGGACCACGAAATGGACCCAGATGGTGATGAGGGTGGCGCTTACCAAGTTCATCAGAAATCCCGCCCCCAGCATGTAGGGCAGGGATATTTTCCTGGAAGCGCCGAACCCAAGGCCATTCACCTGGGTGCCGATTGGCGACATGAAGGCGCAGCTTGTGGCCAGGGTTATGATCAGCAGCATCTGCCAGGAAAGGTCTGGATATCCGGCGCTGAGGGGAAAAAGGGTGGCAAAGAGGGCGATCTGGACCACGAGGTTGCTGAGTATTTCTGAGAAAAAGATGGTCGCCAGGGTGATGAGCAGCATCAGCAGCAGGATGGAGGAATCGGCCCGCACCCAGGAGGAGAGGGCGTTGGCCAGGATCGCCGGCATGCCAGCCAGGTAGAGGATGCCGGTGACCGTCATGCCGATCAGGATCCAGAGCAGGCCGCGCTTGGGCAGATCGCGCAGAACGTCTGCGGTCGCCAAAAGCGGCGAACCCTTGGTTCCAGGTTTCAGGCGGAAGGGGATCACGAACAGGAGCAGGATAAAGACGACCGTCCAAACGGCCTCGACCGCGTAGATCGAAACCCTCAGTTCCCAAAACTGGCCCATCAGATAGGAGAGCAGGGCTGTACTGACGAGGAAGAATCCGGCCAGGGCCAGCACGATCTTCTGGACCTTGGGTGTGACGCTGTTCTGCTCAAGTTGTTGGCGGATATTTGCCACCGAAAGCTGGCGCACGGGGTGGAACACGGCCTTGAGGATCAGCCAGCCGCAAAAGCAGAGCAGCATTGCCAGAGGAATCGCCCAGGTCATCCAGGAGATGAAACTGAAGCTGTGCCTGGTCTCAAACGCGTATCCACCCAGCATGCCCACAAACACCCCGTTGGCCGTCGTGCCGGTCAGCATCCCGATCCCGCCGATGTTCGCGCCCCACATCGCGGAGAGGATGATCAGGGTGGAGAGCTTCTTCTTTTCCTTTTCCGTGCCCTGCAGTTCGCTTTGAACCAGCAATATCACCGGCAGGATCGCCAGCAGTGTGATCACGTTGGCGATGACCATGGACAGGGCGGCAGTGCTGAGCATGATGATCAGGATCAGCTTGGAGAGGCTGATGTGCTTCTCCTCGAAGACCCAGAAAACGAAGCGTTCCGGCAGCTTGTAGCGCACGAAAAGGCGCGAGATCAGATAGGATATGAGAAAGAAATGCAGCAGTTGAATGGTGTCCAGATGATCGGCAAGATAGGCCCAGACGCTCTGTGAAGCGAGTTCTGGGGTGTTGGCAACTTCCAAAAGCGGGTTCACAGTTCCAGCCTAAGCCTGATCAGTTCCTTGAGTTGGGATGCCTCGGGACAGTCCAGCCCGATCCGCAGGGCAAACAGCGAGTCCCGGAGTTGCTTATGCACGCTCAACTTGGCCAAATCCTTCTCCGTGCAAACCAAATGGCCGACCCGGTATTTTGCGGCCAGCTCCGCGATCCTGGCGATCTCCCGCGGATCGGACAAGGGATGATGGTCTGGAAATTGGAAATGGCTCAGCCAGCTGATCCCCACGGATCTAGCAGTTTGTTCGAAAGAGGCCGGATTGGCGATCCCGCTCACCAGCATGGCCCTTTTTCCCCTCAGATCGGATACGGGATGCAGTTTTCCTTCCGCGTCCACAGCTCCGGAGATCCGATAGTGGCAGTGGAATATGTGTCCGCTTCGTTCTCGCAGCATGCTTTCCAGGCTGGCGGTATCCGAATCCGGGCCTTTGTGGTTGATCACGATCAGGGTATCCGGGTCAATGGCGTCCAGCGGTTCCCGCAAATATCCGGCCGGGATCAGCCTGCCGTTGCCGATGCCGGTTTCCGCGTCAAAACAAAGGATATCGAGGTCCCGTGCCACCCTCAGGTTTTGGAAAGCGTCATCCAGGATGAGCACCTGGGTTTCCGGCCAAGCCTCCAAGAGCAGGGATATGGCGGCCTGGCGCTGCCTGCCCACCACAACCGGTATGCCCTGTAAGCGGCTGGCCAAAAGATGGGCCTCATCGCCGCTTTCCCGCGCACTGAAAAGGGGCTCCTTCCCTTCCGAGATGATAACCGGCTTATGTTCAAAAGCGCCGCGGTAACCGCGATGCGAGATCCCCAAGCTGATACCCTCCGCGCCGAGCAACTCCGCAAGATAGATGCAGAAAGGAGTTTTGCCGCTGCCGCCGCTGGTGATGTTGCCGATGCTGACAGTTTTGCAGCCGGGATGCCATGCTCCTTCTGCGCGGGCAGAACGCCGGCGTTTCTGATAAGCGGCATTCACTTCGGCCAACGGACTCAGCAGATCGCTGAGCCAAGAGCGGTTTAAAAGATGCCTCCGGATGAAGCTGTGGCTGATCAAACAGCCCCTTCCGGCCTCAGTCTCCGGTCGATCAGCTCGATTAGTTTTTCAGCCGTGAAAGGTTTGTAGAGAACGTCCCGCATCCCGTCCGATTTTGCCCGCACCAGCACGTGGTTGGGATCATAACCGAAGCCGGTCATCATGATCACGGGTATTTCCGGGTCGTGGTCCTTGATCCGCCAAAAGAGTTCATAGCCGTCCATGTCCGGCATGGCGATATCCGTGACCACCATGTCGATCCCGCCTGAGACTATCTCCTTGAGCGCGTCCATCCCGTTGTTGAAGCCCAGAATTTTCCAATCCGGGCGCAGGGATTCAAGCTGGATCTTGAGGTTGATGATCAGGTCATCCTCGTCGTCGACTATGCAGATTATCCTCAGCATCTACGCGTTGCCTTCCAGAATGATATCCTGGATCTGCCTGTATTTGGCCAGGGCACGCTGTTTGATCTCCTCAGGCAGCTTCGGGGCCGGGGGGCGTTTGTTCCAGCCGGTTTGGAGCAGGTAATCGCGCACGATCTGTTTATCAAAGCTGGGCGGGCTCATGCCGATGCCGTATTCCTCCAGATTCCAAAACCTCGAGGAATCAGGCGTCAGGGCTTCATCGACCAGGAGTATCCTGTCGCCGATGGTGCCAAACTCGAATTTGGTGTCCGCCAGGACGATGCCCTTGGGAAGCAGGAGCCCGTGAGCGTATTTATAGAGCTCGAGGGACTTGTTTTTGAGGAACTCGGCGATCTTGCTGTCCATTAAGCTGAGCATCTCCCGGTAGCTGATGTTCTCGTCGTGGCCTTCGGTGGCTTTGGTGGATGGCGTGAACAGCGGTTGGGAGAATTTCTGGCTTTCCTGCAATTCTTCGGAGATCAGCATGCCGCCGATGGTTCCCGATTTCTTGTATTCGCTCCAGGCCGAGCCGCTGATATAACCGCGAACTATGCATTCGATGGGGATCACGCGGCATTTTTTCACCAGCATGCTCCGACCCCGCAGATAGTCGTGGAAAGGCTTGAATTCGGCCGGGTAGTCCTCCACCGCGTCTGTCAGGAAATGGTTGTCCACGATGTGGGAGGTGGTTTTGAAGACATGCACTGCGATCTGGTTGAGGATAATGCCCTTGCCGGGGATCGGCTCCGGAAAGACCACGTCGAAGGCGGAAATGCGGTCACTGGTTACGATCAGGAGCTGCTCGCCCAGGTCATGGATATCGCGCACCTTGCCTTGGTGGCTTTGTTTAACTATAGGTAACTTACTGATCTGTTGGTACATATATCATCCTTTATGATGTTTTACATGATATTCGTAAATTAGGCGGGCTTCGTCCAGGTCCTGCAAGTTCAAGGCCAGCTTTTCGTTATCGCGATATTGCGTGTCCATGATAGGGAAGTTGTATTCCTCACTCTGAAACCTGCACCAGCGCAAAAGGCCCCGCTCCACCGCCAGTTCATCCGTCTCAAACGACAGCGATTTGGTCACATAGAGGAAATTCAGCCAGTCCCTGTAGCGGGCCAGGTTATCGTACTCGTCATTGAGCAGGTCGGCCTTTTCGAACTCCAGGGAGTTGAAATACTTGTCCTTTTCCCGGCCCAGCATCTCCAGGATGCCGTTGTTGGGATGCAGATAAGCTTCCTTGAGGAGGGAGTCAAGCTTCTCCAGATTTGGGATTTCTGCCTCCAGTGCATCTTCCTCCAGGGCCAGGCACCAGCCCCGGCATCTTCCGGAATCGAGCTTCTCACAGGGAAAGCTTTCCTTTTCACAAAAGGGGATCTTCAATATGCGGGAGAGGCTGTCCATCACGTCCACCAGGAAAAAGCGGCTGCGCCAGGGGCCAAGGTAGGTCCAATCGTCGTTGGTGTGGGATTGGACGCTCACAAATGGAAAGCGGTTTGCCCCCAGGGCCAGATAAACGTAATTGGAGCTGGCATCCAGGGCCTGCTGGTATTGGGGATGTTGCTTTTGCAGATGGATTTTATGGCGGATCAGGGCGTCGATCGCCCTCTCGCAGGAGCTGAACTTAAGCGTGTCCGCCTGGGATGACATTTCGGCATAGACATTGTCCTCTTCGGCTTTGCGGCGCACGAAGTCCAGACGCCGGGCCAGATTGGCCGTGTAGCCGCACCAGAGGGCCTGCCCCTCTTTCAGGAAGGCAAAGAAGGCCCAGCCCTGCGGAAACTCCACATTTTCCCGGCAACAATTCTTGTCCCATTTTACGCTGATCATGCTGCCATTGTTTTGACTTTGCCCTTTATGTCAATCAGAATGTTACGGTGGCTCTAACACCCATTTTGCCAATTAGTTGCGCCGATCCGCACAGTTTTTCCGCATTTGGCCCTTAAGCCTGATTCACCCGCCCCCCGTATGCCTCCCGCTGAGTACCCGCCCGTTTGGCGGTTAGTAGGCGGGAGGTATACAAGAGGCGGGCGTTCCAGGAAAAAGGGGGGAATGAGCTTCGGTTCTGGCTCAGCACGGTTTTTGGGGATGCCGGAGCACGCTCCGATCAGGAAGCCCGGGGTTTCCAATTTGTGCGGGGCCTATTTGGCCCTGAGGATCAGGGACATCAGGAAATAGCCGGCCAGCATCACAGTCAGGGAGATGGCGAAGGCGAGGTAGAAATTCAGGGCGCGTCTCAGCAGCAGGGGAAACACGATGAAGAACAGCAGCGAGGGCAAAACGAGCCAGAAAATGTCATTGGACAAGGCGGCGATCTGCTTGGTGTCCTTGGTTTCCCGGTATAGCCAGAGGATCGCCAGGAAGGAGACCAGAGGCATCGAAGCAAAGATCGCCCCGATCAGGGTGCTGCGTTTGGAGATCTCGCTGATCACCAGGATCAGGAAGGCTGAAATGATTATCTTGAGCGCGTAATACATCATACTATCGTTCCTCCCCCCAGAATTACCTCCCCGGCATGAAAAACAGCCACTTGGCCTGGCGTGATGGAAAGCTGGGGCTCGTCAAAGACCACTTCCACCTGTCCATTTTCCAGCGGCCTCAAGACGCAGGGCGCGGCCTCGTGGCCCAGGCGGATCTTGGTTTCGGCCCGCAGCTCCGATTCAAGGCCGGGAATGGAGACCCAGTTCACCCTTTCCGCCACCAGTTTGTCAGCATAGAGCAGGGATTGGGGTCCCACCACAATCCGGTTTTCGGCCGCGTCGATGGCCGTGACATAGTAGGGCTCGGGCATTCCGCTGATGCCCAGATGCTTGCGCTGGCCGATCGTGAAATGCAGCAGGCCGCGATGCCTGCCGAGCACCTTGCCCTCTGGATCGACGATATCTCCGGGGCGGAAAACCTCCTGGGGGAAAACCAGGTTGTAGACCTCCTCATTGAGAAAATCCTGGCTTTCGTCCTTGTCCTGCAGATGCCCCAAACCTTTGTCCGCAGACAGTTTCCGCACTTCGCCCTTGGTCATGCCGCCCAGGGGAAAGATGGTTTGGGATAGCTGTTCCTGGGATAGGTAGCTAAGGAAATATGACTGGTCCTTGAGCGGATCGGCGGCTCGTAAAAGCTGCCAGCGGCCCGAAGCTGGATCATTTTTCACGCGGGCGTAATGGCCGGTGGCAAAAAGATCGAATTCGAGCCCTTGTTCCCGGGCTTTTTGGATGAAAAACCCGAATTTGATCTGCTGGTTGCAGCGCACGCAGGGATTGGGAGTTTTTCCATCCAAATAGGTGGAGCAGAAATAGGAGAGGACGCATTGGGAGAATTCTGTATGCAGGCTGATGATGTGATGCGGAATGCCGTTTTGGCGGCAAATCTGTTCCGCTGCGGCTATGTTTTCCCGCTCGTGGGGCCCGTAGCAGCCGTGGCGGGGCCAGTCTGAAAAAGCTATCCGGTTGTCCCAGAAGGACATCGTGGCGCCGATCACCTCGTAACCCTGCTCCAACAGGAGCAGGGCGCTGATGCTGGAATCGATCCCACCGCTCATGCCCAAGAGTACTCGTTTCTTCATCCGTGCACCTCGAAAAAGCTCTCCAAACGCAGCAGGGTCCTGCTGTCCAGTTCTTCCGGCCGGTCGCCTTCCAGAGTCAGGAACGGCAGGCTGATGTGTTTTTTGAGCAGGATATTGTCGATCTGTAGATGGCAGAAGGACTGGGTGTAGCTGACCACCACGTCCACGCTGCGTTTGGCCAGTTCCGGGAGAATGTCCTCCAAGCGCTCGAAAACGCTGTAGGGATAGGTGTAAACGAGGTATTGGCCGACGATGTCCGGCAGCAGGGAGGGCATGGAGAACTGGCGCTGGACCTCGTTGAAGACCACATCCGCGCCTTGCTCCAGGATGCGGTCATAGATATCGCGATAGATCGGCGGAACGCCCAGATAGGCGCAGCGCAGGCCGGTCGGGAGCGGATCGCGTTTTTGCGCTTCCCGCATGAAGGTATCGAGCTCTTCTTCGTAGCGGTCGGGATCGCCCTGGAAATCGGAGGAATTTACCAACCAGAGGTGGTTTTCTCTGCCCGTGACCAGCCTTTCCTGCCAGGTCCATTCATCCAGGGTCTTGAGTTTGGCGCGGATCTGGTCCAGGCGTCGCTTCACCCGCAAAACCTCGTCCCGGCTGACCTCATAGTGTTCTTCCAAACGGCGGACCTCAGCATCCAGAAGGGCGTATTCGCGCTCTTGGGGAAAGGAAAAATGCCAGACCGGCAGGCCTTCTTCGGCCAGCATCGCGGTCAGGGAAGCGCCGTTGGAGCAATCGCCCTGCACGATGCCCACCACTTCATCCAGACGGGCTGATAGCGCCGCGGCGAAATTGCCCTTGATCCAGGAACAGACGGTGCGGGGAAAACCCTTCAGTTCAGCGTTGCGGATGTGTTCCGGGGAATCGCCCTCCATGAAGATGTTGTTCAGGTCGATGGGGATATGCCCCGCGGCGAAGACGACTTCCACGGGGAAGGAGGTGGTGAAGCCGATCCGCTTATTCTTCATAACTCTGCCTCAGGTATTCCTCCTCCAGATCGCCGATGTGGTCCTGGATGGCGGAGATCTCCTTTTCCAGCCGCGCCATCTCGCTTTGCAGAATTGAGACGCGGCCCTGATCGGCATAGGTTTCCGAACGTGAAAGTTCCAGATGTACCGTGTGCAACTGGTCGTTCAGGCCAGCGAGCCGGTGGTTGCCCTGTTCGATCTGGAGATGGAGCTGCTCAAGATACCAGGGGTTGCGCTTTTTCCTGCGTTCCCTGGGCGGGGGTGGGGCCTTGGCCGTTTCCGGTTCTTCGAAGGCCAGTTCGATCGCGCGCTGCCAGTCGCAATCGGGTTCTTCGACCGTGGTGTAAACGTTTTGGCCGCTGGCTTTTTTGCGGAACACCCAGAATTTGGTGGCCAGTTTGCTGAAAAACCAGCGGTCGTGGGAGACGAAGATCACCGTGCCACGGTAGTCCTGAAGCGCTTCGAGGAGGGAATCGGTCATGTCGATGTCCAGATGATTGGTGGGCTCGTCGAGGATCATCAGATTGGGATTTTCGTGGATCATCCGGCACAAAAAAAGCCGGGACCGCTCGCCACCGCTGAGCACGGAAACCCGCTTGTCCACGTCGTCCCCGCGAAAGCCGAACCGCGCCAGCCAGCTTAGCACATAGCCCTGTGGTGCTTGCGGTACGAGCTGCCAGATGGTTTCCATCACCGTAAGCGCATCGTCGAGGCTGGCCTGATACTGGTCATAATAGCCGATATCGAGGCTGGCCCCGGTTTTCAGGCTGCCCTCAATGATCTCGTGTTCGCCCAAAAGGATGTTCAGAAGCGTGGTCTTGCCGCAGCCGTTGGGGCCCAGAACGCAGATGCGGTCCTGATAGTGGGCGCGCAGATTGACATCCCGGGCCAGTTCCAGGTCAGGCCAGATGCCGAACCGCAGGTCTTTGAGCGTATAGACGTCGTTCCCGCTGCGTTTGGAAGCGGCGATGGCGAGCTTCATCTGTTTTTGCTGGCCTGGCTTTTTGACCACCTCCAACCGGTCGAGCATCTTGAGGCGGGATTTTGCCTGGTTCGTCTTCTGTCCGGCCATGTTTTTCTGGATGAAAGCCCTCGTCTCGGCGATGAACTTCTGCTGGCGCTCAAACTGGCGCTGCTGGCTGAGCCGGGCGATATCGTCCGCTTCCCTGAAAGAGCTGTAATTGCCTTTGGTGACGCTCAAAGCGCCGTCGCGCAGGCACCAGACGCTGCTTACGGTGTTGTCCAGGAACTGGCGGTCGTGGGATACTACCAGAAAGGGTTTGCCTTGTTTGAGCAGGTATTTTTCCAGCCAGGAGATCATTTCCAGGTCCAGATGGTTGGTCGGCTCGTCCAGGATGAGGAGTTCGTGTTCCAGCAAGAGGATCGCGGCCAGGCAGATCCGCGTCTGCTCGCCTCCGCTGAAATCGCCATTGCGTTTGGTCCAGCTTGACTCGGGAAAATCCAGGGAAGTGAGCACATATTTGAGCTCGTTGTCGAATTCATAGCCGCCCAAGGCGGTGTAGCGCTCGATGGCAACATTGAGCCTGGCTTCGGAAGCGGCGGAATGGTTTTCTTCCAGCTCCCGCGAGAGGAGTTCGATCTCGGCAGAGAGGGTTAGTAGGTCCGGACGCGAAGAGCGCACGTAATCCAGCATAAGGGTGTCGGGGTTGAGCTTCAGGTCTTGGGGCAGATAGGCGATCCGGCAGTTCCGGGCGCGCAAAACCTCTCCTGACGTGGGTTGCAGCATTCTCAGCAGCAGCTTGATCAGAGTGGTCTTGCCGGAACCGTTCATCCCGATCAATCCCACCCGGCTGTTGCGTTCCAGGCTGCAATCGATCTCTTTCAGGACGTATGTTCCGCCAAATTCCAAGGCCAGCCCGGTCGCGCGGATCAGGCTCATGAAGCGGTTTCTTCCATTGCGTCGTATTCCCTTTTGGTGAGCTCCAGTGCTCAATTTTGGGCTTGTCGAGCCATCCTTTCCAAAGCGCCGGGGATGTCAAACACAAATTTAGCTTGTCAAAAAACGCCCCTGATTTTTTAAGGTTCTCAGGTTCGGGATGTAGCGCAGTCCGGCTAGCGTACTTGAATGGGGTTCAAGTGGTCGCAGGTTCAAATCCTGTCATCCCGACCATCTCTATGCAGAACCCGGGGAAGCCCCCCGGGTTTTTTTATTTCCAGGCAAATCACCGTTACGCATTTCGGCTGATGGGCCCAAGATGCTTGGCCTGAGAATTTTCTTGGGTTATGGGAGCGGAATGGGAGAGGGGAATCCGGATTAGCGTAAATGCCAGAGGGCCAGCTCTTTCTGGCGGCGGACCTCTCCGGGCTTGGGAATGTGGATGGGCTTGCCGGTCTCGTAATCCAGTCCAGTATAGTACATGCAGGTGCTGATGGTCATCGGAGTGGGGGTGAATTCCTGCACCTGTTCGACCCTGAGGCGGTGCTGCACCAGCCACTGGCGCAATTCAAGGGCGTCCTGGATCGTGGTGCCGGGGTGGCCGATGATGATGTAGGGTATGATCTGGCGCTTGATCCCGGCTTTTCGGCAGGCGGCGAAGAATTCCCGGGAAAACTCCTCGAAAGTGGAAGTGTCCGGCTTTCCCATCAGGCGCAGAACGGAGGGAACGCTGTGTTCAGGCGCGAGCTTGAGCCGGCCGCCGGTGTATTTAAGGGCCAGGGCCTCGATATAGCGTGGATTGCGGAGGGCAAGGTCGTGGCGGATCCCGGAGGCGATGTAGACGTGGTTCACCTCCGGCAGGGACTCGAGCTTGGCCAGTAGCTCAAGCTGGGCCTGGTGGTCGGGCTTGAGGTTCTGGCAGATGGTGGGGAAGAGGCAGGAACGCCTGGTGCAGCCATCGGGAAAATCCAGGGCGCAGGAGGAGGCGTACATGTTGGCCGTGGGACCGCCCACATC
Source organism: Candidatus Syntrophosphaera sp. (assembly GCA_019429425.1). Lineage (NCBI taxonomy): Bacteria > Pseudomonadati > Candidatus Cloacimonadota > Cloacimonadia (SeqCode) > Cloacimonadales (SeqCode) > Cloacimonadaceae (SeqCode) > Candidatus Syntrophosphaera > Candidatus Syntrophosphaera sp. The sequence continues at coordinate 11,619 of JAHYIU010000028.1, read as the reverse complement.
GCTGATGCTGAGGGCTTTGCCGCGTGTTTTGGCAAGGGTTTGCGCCTCCCGAACCAGCGAAGATTGCGAGCGGGAACGCAGCTTCCTGCCTTGATGCACTGATATGGCGCAGAAGTGGCAGCCACCGTAACAGCCGCGGTGGGAGGTGAGGGAATCCCTGATCTGCTCATAGGCGGGAATTTTCTTTCCCTTGTAGCGGGGATGGAGCTCATATTCAAAAGGCAGGGCGTAAAGAGCGTCCAACTCATGTTCGGAAAGTGCTTCGGCCGGCGGATTGTGTTTGATCCAGCGGTTGCCGTTCATTTGGTAGATGACCTTTTCCTGATTATGCTCTTCAAACAGGTGGGTCATCCTGTGAAACGTAAGTTTGTCCGCGCAGGCCAGGTTATCCGGAAGAACGATATCCGTATCAGCCGGAGGCTGGGGACTGAAGACCACGGTGCCGGGGATGCCAGTTATCTGGCCGGGCTTTCGGCCTTCTTCCAGGGCTCGGGCGATCTCCCGGACGGCTTTTTCGCCCATGCCATAAACGATAAAATCCGCCTTGGCGTCGCTGAGGACGCTGGCCCGCACTTTGTCCTGCCAGAAATCGTAGTGGGCGATCCGGCGCAGCGAGGCTTCGATCCCTCCCAGCACGATGGGAACCTGTTTGAACAGGCGTTTGAGCGCGTTGGCATAGATCAGGGTGGCCCTGTCGGGTCGCAGGCCGGACTGGCCGTTGGGGCTGTAAGCATCGTCATTGCGGCGTTTGCGCTGGGCAGTGTAGTGGTTGACGAGGGAATCCATGTTGCCCGCGGTGACGCCAAAAAAGAGGCGCGGTGTGCCCAAAGCCAGGAAATCCCCGTCCTGGGTCCAATCGGGCTGGGGAATGATCCCGACCCGATAGCCGTCAGCCTCGAGATGGCGGCCGATGATAGCCGGCCCGAAACTGGGATGATCCACATAGGCGTCCCCGGAGACGATGATCACGTCCAGTTCGCTCCAGCCGCGGGCTTTGGCTTCGTCCAGGGTCGTGGGCAAAAACGGCATTGCTCAGCTTAAAATAACAGGGGCAAAAGCTTCAAGCTTCCGCCCCTGAAAGTTTGTATCCGTGTCGGGATCAGGGATTGACACGGATGATGTTGATGGCTTGGGTGCCCTTGTCTGTTTCCATCAGGTCGAAGTTCACCACTTCATCCTGCTCCAGCACTTTCAATTCCCGGGGGGAATTGGTGACGATGGACTTCCAGTGGACGAAATACTCTTTGTTGTCGTCGGTAATAATAAAGCCGTAACCTTTATTCTTGTTGAACCATTTTACTTTGCCAGTCATTTGTACCTCTTATGAATTGGTAATTCCACAAATAGTATAAGCGGAAATCAGTCAACACAAAAATGAAATTTTCGTTTTGGGATGAAATTTGGCACCGTCCCCGATTATTTTTGTTGACGGTTTTCAAGCATGGTAAATTCTGCGTTTTAGAGCAAAATATCAATGGACCGGACTTCCTGCGGTTTGGGGAGTTGTTTCTGCAAGCAAGGAAACCAAGGCGGCACAATGAGTTTTAAGATACTTCTGGTGGATGACGACATCCTGCTTCGGGAATTGATCGGGGAATTTCTTTTCTCCGGCGGCTACGAAGTGGACGTCGCGGAAAACGGAAACAAAGCGATCAAGCTGTTCGAGCCGGGAAAATACGGGCTGGCGCTGCTTGATCAGGACATTAAGCAGATCAGTGGAGTGAAACTGATGAAACAGCTCAGGAAGCTGGACAAAAATCTGTTCTGCCTGATCATGACCGGATACTCCAGCCTGGACAAAGTTTCCGCGGCGATCGAGGAAGGCAACTCGGATCTGATCATCAAGCCCTTTGCGATGCCGGAATTGCTCAATATACTGCAAAAGTATGTTTGAAACATGTATGAACTAAGCATCCGACCACCTGCTTTGGACGGCCTGGAGGGTTCTTTGCCTCTCTGGATCAATCCCGTGTTCCTGCAGTCTGTGAGTGAACTCCAGGAGCTGGAAGCGCTTCAACTCCTATGCCACAAAGGGGAACAACTGGTGGCGGCCATGCCGCTCTACGAAAGGAAGAGCATGGGCATGCGGCGCCTGATCATACCGATGAGCGCCTATTATCAAGGCCTGTGGTTCAGGTGGGAAGCCAACCGGGACGAGAACCGCAATCTGCTGGACGAACTGAAGATCTCCGGCGAGATTGGGAAATTCCTGCGTGGCCGCTATAAACGGATCCATTTCAATCTGGGGACCCACAACTACGACGTGCGGGGTTTCGACTGGGCAGGCTTCAAGGCCAGGCCTCTATACACCTTTGTGCAGCAGCTTTCCGAGCCCTTCCATCCCCTCAAGGATGAGCGCAAGAAGTTAAAGACCGCCCAGCAGGAACAGCTCACTTTCGAAGAAAAGTTCTCCCCGGAAGAATTCGTTGAAATGCTCAAAAAGCTGTACAATCGCAAAAACAAGCGGCTCGGCGTGCCCTATCCCCGGTTTCTGGAGTGGATGAAAAATCTGCACGAACAGGGATTGCTCTCCCAGTTCAACCTGATGCGGGATAAGGAGATAGTGAGCGCCAACCTGATGCTGGGGACGTCCGGCGACGAGACCGCCTATTCGATCATGCGCTGCACTACCGCCGAAGGCTTGAAACAAGGCGCCAGCAGCCTGCACAGCCAGCTTTTGGTGGAACGGCTCGGGGGTAGGCATGAATTTCTGGATTTCTGCGGCGCGAACTATCCTGAGGTGGCCCGATTCAAGGCCGCCCTGGGCTTTCGCTTGAAGCTGTTCTTCCAATTGGAAGCGTAGGCTGGGCCCCAATAATTGCGATGTTTGAGGATCGATGGAGAAAGTAACGGTTTTGAAGGGCGGGGATTCCCCGGAACGGGATGTTTCCCTGGTCAGCGGAGCGGCAATTGCAGCGGGATTGCGGGCCAAAGGCTTTGCCGTGGCAGAGCTGGACCCCTCGGATTATGCCGGCTTTGGCGGACTGGCCCAAAAACTCCATGAAGAGGGCACCGATGTAGTTTTCATCGGGCTCCATGGCGGAGCGGGGGAAAACGGAGCGTTGCAGGCAGGACTGGAGCTGGCGGGTTTCCGCCACACCGGTTCAGATCACAAGGCTTGCGCCCTTACCATGGATAAATTCGTATCCAAGCTGCTGGCGCTGGAAGAAGGGATCCCCGCGGCAGACTACATCCTGATGCGGGATGACCTGATCAATGACTACAAAGATCCGGCCGATTATCAGGGCGTTGTGGACAAACTCGGCCTGCCACTGATAGTGAAGCCCAATGACGCTGGCTCATCGGTCGGGATCACGCTGGTGGAGGACATTTCCGGCCTCAAGGCCGCGGTGAAGCTTGCCCTGCGCTATTCGGGCAGCGCTTTGCTGGAGAAATTCATTCCCGGGCGGGAACTGACTGCGACGGTCCTGGACGGTGTGGCTTTGCCTCTGGTGGAGATCAAACCGCGCTCGGGATGGTATGACTATCAGAACAAATATAACGAAGGCAGGTCTGATTATCTTGCCCCGGCGCCTGTCGAAGAATCTGTCAGCCAATTGATCCAGCTTTTCGCGGAGAGGCTGTGGCAGGTGTTTGGGCTCAGCGGCTATGCCCGGATCGATTTCCGCTATGACGGGGCCAAGCCCTATTTCCTGGAAGTGAACACCCTGCCTGGAATGACGCCGCTGAGCCTTACTCCGATGGCGGCCAAGACCGTGGGCCTGAGCTTTCCCGACCTGGTCGAAATGATCGTCAGGCTGGCCCGTTAATACCTGGATAACCTGTCGCCCCCCTTATCAATACGGTGTTAATACGGACTCATTACGGACAAAGTCCGTATTGAGTCCGTATTGATAGCGTATTGATCAAGAGTGCCGGGGACTGAAGGAGCCGAATGAAAGTGCCCATGAAAGTCATGCGGAAAATCCACCCAAGCTACCGCAGATTCGCTTATATCCCTTTAAACCGAGCTATCTCCGGCTTCACCTATGGCCAGTTTCCATTTGTGGACAAGGTCGTGTTGGACAAGGTCCAGCTTCTTTTTCTTATCGACCCAATCTGCGAAGTGGTATTGTTCGCTAACCTCTATCGTTTCTTCCTGGCCAATGTAGATCGTGAAAGACAGCTTGCTCATTTCAATTGATCTGTCATCCTCGCCCATGTCGCGCACCTTTGATACGCGAACCACATCCTCCAGAACAATTTCCCTTCCGTCAGGCAACTTATATAGCATAATCACCTCACAGATTATCAAGCTATTTAACATTATAATCACATACCCAAATCGGACAAGGGATTTTTTACCTCAATGGGTGGATGAGGAAAATTTTACCCGTTGGCCGGGACATTGAATCCAGGTTTAACTGCCTCATGCGTCTCATAATGGGCGGGGTGAGAGGCGCCGAGAAATTAGTTGACGAAATCTCAAGCGCCAGGATGTGGTCTATAACAGAATTGAAGGAGATTCCATGAAAAAAGCGCTGTTACTTGGATTGGGGGCCGCCTTGTGCCTGGCCTTGCTTTGTTCGTGCGCGGCGGGCGTCAGCGGACGTTCGGAAGAATATCGCGCCGGTTTCTTCACGGGGATCTGGCACGGCTGGATCGCGCCGGTCACCCTGATCTGGCAATTGTTCAATCACAACGTGCGGATCTATGAGGTCTATAACACCGGCTGGGCCTATGACTTTGGGTTCTACATAGCGGTCATAGCAGGGTTTGGCGGGCTTGCCCTCACCAGAAAGAGATGCAATAAATAGGCGTTTCCCCTTTTCAATGCTTTCCTACATCAGCCTTCTCTTCGCGGCCGCCATCTGGGGTTTTGCCTTTGTGGCGCAACGCAAGGGCATGGAGAGCCTGGATCCCTTTACCTTCAACGCCCTCAGATTTGCCCTCGGAGCTTTGTGCGTGTGGCTGTTGCGCTGCTTGAGGCGCAAACGGGCCGGCCATGACGCTTCGCTGCTGAACAGGGCGGTGATCAGCCAATTCTGGCAAGGGCCGCTCATGTTGGGCGTTCTGCTCTTTCTGGCGGTCAGTTTGCAGCAAACGGGGATGCTTTGGACCGGCGCGGGCAACGCGGGCTTCATCACCGGCCTGTATGTGGTGTTCGTGCCGATCATCGGTTTGTTCCGCGGGCAAAGGTTCCGGGGCTGGATGCTGGCCGCGATGGCATTGTCCGTTGTGGGCCTGGCCTTGCTGAATCGATCCGCTCAGCTCAACGTGTCGCTGGGCAATTCCCTCGTTTTGCTGGGTGCGGTGTTTTGGGCCTTGCACGTGCAAATGATAGACAAGCTCACCAAAGAGCGTCCGAGCCTGGACCTGGCCTTGGTCCAATACCTTGTCTGCGTGCTGCTGAGCCTGGCCGCGAGCTTGGCCTATCGGGCCAATATGGATGTGGGGCAAGCGTTTGGCAGAGTACTCTGGGAAGGGATCCAAACCGCCTTCCTGCCGATCCTCTATGCCGGGGTGATGTCCGTGGGGATAGCCTTCACGCTCCAGCTTCATGCCCAGAAGCGGGTCCAGCCCCAAGCCGCCGCAGTGATCCTCTGTTTGGAAGCGGTTTTTGCCCTGTTAGGGGGATTCCTGTTACTGAAGGAAAGCGTAAACCTGTTCTCGATTTTGGGCGCCCTGGCTTTGTTTGGCGCCATGCTCATCAGTGTTTTGAGCGACAGGCGGGATTTTCTGATTGACAAAAAAGGCGCTGTTAAAACTTAGTGCAGGAACAAGCCCTAACAAGCTCATAAGGATAGAAACAATGGTTTTATACACAGTAGCGTTGATAATCCACGTTGTCATTTGCGTGGCCCTGGTGCTGGTGATTTTGTCACAAACGTCCAAAGGTGGCCTTGACGCCAATCTGGGCGGAGCCGCGATGAATGTCTTCGGCGGAAGCGGTGCTTCCAAGTTTTTGCGCAAATGGACCCAGATCCTGGGCGTGCTCTTCGTCGTATCCTGCATTTTCCTGGCCTTCCAGGTGAGGTCGGTTGGCAGGACAAGGACCCCCCGGGTGCTGGAAGAAACTTTCGGCGATAACGAAGCTCCGGTGGCCGAACAACCCGCGCCTGGCGTTGTTCCTTCGCCTGAAAGCAACCCCGTCGAATAAGCTAAAAAGCTTTGCCCAATGCAGAAGTGGTGGAATTTGGCAGACACGCAAGACTAAGGATCTTGTGCCTGTAACGGGTGTGCGGGTTCGAGTCCCGCCTTCTGCACCATAAAATTGCTCCCCCAGCGGGAGCTTTTTTTATTGACTGATTTCAAGCTTCCCAAAAGTGTGCCAAATATTGAAGAAATACGATTGTGGAGGTTTGCCATGTTTGGCAAAATGAAAACTGATATGCAGAACCTGTTCGAAGAGCTGAAGAAACAGGGCTTGTACAAGAAAGAACGCATCATCACCACGCCTCAGGGCGCCAACATAGGCGTGAGCACGGGAAAGAAAGTCATGAACTTCTGCGCCAACAACTACCTTGGCCTGGGCAACCATCCCGAGGTCGTGAAAGCCGCCCAGGACATCATGAACGATTGGGGCTACGGTTTGGCCTCGGTCCGCTTCATTTGCGGCACCCAGCAGATCCATAAGGATTTGGAGAAAAAGATCTCCGAGTTTCTGGGGACAGAGGATACGATCCTCTACGCGGCCTGTTTTGACGCCAACGGCGGCGTTTTCGAGCCCCTGCTGGATGACGAAAGCGCCATCATCTCCGATGAGCTCAACCACGCCTCGATCATTGACGGAGTGAGGCTTTGCAAGGCCCAGCGCTTCCGTTACAAGCATTCCAACATGGAAGAGCTGGAAAAAGCCCTGATCGATTCCCAGAATCTGAAATACCGCCTGATCTGCACCGACGGCGTCTTTTCCATGGACGGCGACATGGCCAAACTGCCCGAGATCTGCGACCTGGCGGAAAAGTACGACGCCCTGGTCATGGTCGACGATTCCCACGCCACGGGATACATTGGCCCCAACGGGCGCGGAACTCCCGATCAGTTTGGAGTGCAGGATCGCGTGGATATTGTCACCAGCACGCTCGGCAAGGCCATGGGTGGCGCCAATGGCGGCTTCACCTCAGGCAGGAAGGAGATCATCGAGCTCCTGCGCCAGCGCAGCCGTCCCTATCTCTTTTCCAACACCGTCGCTCCGGCAGTGGTCGGAGCCAGCATCAAGGTGATCGACTTGCTGACCGGTTCCTCCGAACTGCGCGAAAAAGTTTGGGACAATGCCGCTTACTTCCGCCAGGAGATGATCAAGGCCGGTTTCGACATCGTTGCCGGCAACACAGCCATCGTGCCCGTGATGCTCTACAACGAGCCGCTGGCGATGAAGATGGCGGATATGCTCCTGGAAGAAGGGATATACGTGATCGGATTCGTCTATCCCGTGGTCCCCAAAGGCAAAGCCCGCATCCGGGTCCAGCTTTCCGCCGCCCACAGCCGCGAGGACCTGGACAAGGCGATAGCCGCGTTCAAGAAAGTCGGCAAAGAGCTGAAACTCATTTAGGGAGCTAAATTGCCCGCGGGTTGTATCCACCTGGTGCCAGTACCGATCGGAAATCTGGGCGACATCACCTTGCGCGCCCTGGAGATCTTGAAAAGCGTGAACCTGATCGCCGCCGAGGATACCCGCAAGACCCGGTTTTTGCTCTCCCAGTATGAGATCCAGCCCCCCAGGCTGCTCAGCCTGCATAAATACAATGAACTACAGCGCCTGAAGGAGATCTTCGCTTTGCTGGAGGAAGGAAACGACATAGCCGTCGTAACCGATGCCGGCAGCCCGGGGATCTCCGATCCGGCCATGCTGTTGATCCAAAACGCGATAGAGCGCCAGGTGCGCGTAGTCCCTTTGCCAGGCGCCACCGCTTTGGTCCCCGCCCTCACAGCTTCCGGCCTGGATACGCGGGGTTTTCTCTTTCTGGGCTTCCTGCCCCTCAAACTCAAAGACCGCAAAGCTCTGCTGGACAGGATCAGGGACAATCCCTTCACCACCGTCCTCTATGAAGCGCCGCACCGCATCAGGAAAACGCTGGCCGACATACATCAGCATTGCGGCAACCGCAGGATCTGCCTGGCCCGCGAGATCAGCAAACTCCATGAGGAGTTCATCCGCGGCGATCTGGAAAGCATCCTGGCGGACTATGAAGTGACGGAAAAGGGCGAGTTTGTGGTGATATTGGATGGCGCCGGACCTGCAGCCCAGCCCTCCGAAACCGAGATCGCCGCTTTCATCCGGGATTCGCTTGCCGGGAACAAGAATTCCAAAGCCATAGCGGAGGAAGTTTCAGCCCGCTTCGGACTCAACCGCAACAGTGCCTACAAACAGGTGCTGGCCCAAAAGGAAGGAAGGGCGTGAAAAACTGGATGCTGTTCGATTTCGACGGCACCATCGCCAATTCCATCGACCAGCTCTACAAACTTGTCAACGGCCTCGCGCCCAGATATGGCTACACTCCGATCACTCCGGAGAAGTTCGCCGCGATGCGCGATTTCCCCCTTTCCCGGGCCTGCAAAGCCCTCAAAGTGCCGCTCTACAAACTCGGCCAGGCGATAACGGTCATCCTCAGCGAATACCTGAAGATTGTCCCGGACCTGGAGCCCTGCGCGGGAGTCGTACCCATGCTGCAAGAGCTGAAAGCAATGGAAATCTCGCTGGCCTTGATCAGCTCCAACCACAGCGAAAACGTGCGGGCCTTTCTCGACCATCACCGAATCGATTGCTTCGACTGGGTCGAGGGCACCGGCGGAATACTCCACAAGCACGACAGCATCCGGCGCCAGATCCGGAAGCATGGCCTGGACAAGGAAAAGGTGGTCTACGTGGGAGATGAATCGAGGGACATCAAGGCCGCCCGCAAAAGCCGCGTTCAGGTCATCAGCGTCACCTGGGGCCTGCATTCAGAAGCGCATCTGCGCGGCTTCAAACCGGATTGGCTGGTTAGCGACCCCGCGGAAATAGTTGCCATTGCCAAACAATTGTTCAGGATCGCGGAACCCTCGGGCCCGTTGGAATAGATTCCTGGCCCTTGGGCTTAAAAATTGCTTTATGACAAATTATAGATACAGACAAACAAATGAATGAGGAGATAAGATGAAGAAGTCCATTTTACTTATGTTAGTGCTGTTCAGCCTGCTGGCAGCGCTCAATGCGGTTCCCCGCAACCTTGTCGTGGTCGAAGTCGCCACCGGCACCTGGTGCGTCTATTGCCCCGGCGCCGCGATGGGTTGCCATGACCTGCTCACCAACGGGCATCCGGTCGCGATCGTTAAAAACCACAACGGCGACAGCTATGCCAACGTCTATTCCAACGCCCGCAACTCCTATTATGCCGTCACGGGCTATCCCACGGCCTATTTTGACGGCCTGAACCCCACCGTCGGGGGAAACGCCACCAGTTCCATGTACTCGAACTATCTGCCCAAAGTGACCGCGCGCATGGCGGTGCCTTCGCATTACACGATCAGCGCCTTGGGTTCGCAAAACGGCGCCGAGTACCAGGTTCTGGTAACGGTGGCCAAGCCCGAAGCCGATACCAACACCAACGTCAAGCTCCACGCTGTGTTCACCGAATCGGACATCCCGCAGGTTTGGTTCAACCAGACCACCGTGGACAACGTGAACCGCCTGATGATCCCGGACCAGAACGGCACGGCGATCAACCTCGACACCGGCGAATCGACCACCGTCAACCTGACCTTCACTCCCAACGCGTCCTGGAACATTGCCAACAGCGAAATGGTTTTCTTTCTGCAGAACCAGACCTCCAAGGAGATCCTGCAGGGCGTGAAGTATTCCGTCGCGGCGCTGGTTGGGGCCTATCCCGTGTCGCACGAGACGATCGCTTTCCCCGATATGTACGTAACCGGCAGCAGCACCGTTCCGATCACCATCGTGAACTTTGCCTCCACAACCGCGACCGGGACCATCGCCATCGACAATCCCGTCTTCACCAGCAGCGCCAGCACCTTCAGCATCCCGCCCACCGAGTCGGTCACTGTCGACATCACCTTCACCCCAACTGCCGCGCAAAACTACACCGGGACCCTGTCCATCGTGGGAAACCTCTATAACCATCCCAACATCACCATCCCGCTTTCCGGGACAGGATTCAACAACAGCGCGCCCGAAGCGACCGGCGTGGTTGTTTCAGGGCCTCCCGTGCTCTATCAGGCCCAAACCGGTTCCTACAACTTCGTGGATTCGGACGGAAACACCGAAGGCGCCTCGATCTATCAGTGGTTCAGGATCATGGGCACCACTCCCGTGGCCATTGCCGGAGCCACGGAGCTCACCTACAGCGCGGTTGAGGAAGATCTGGACCTGCCGCTGGCTTTCCAGGTGACCCCCGTCGACCAGCACGGCATGCCCGGAACCCCTGTCATGAGCGCTTACACCCTGCCCATCGAAGTGCTGCCTGCGCCGCAGAATTTCACCGGCACAGTGATCCTGCCCAGCAACGTCCTTCTGACCTGGGAACGCCCCGAGCATTTTGACGGACGCGGCCTCATCGGATACCGCCTCTACCGCAACGGGCTGAACATTTCCACCATCACCAGCCCCGCAACCCTCAGCTTCACGGACACCTATCTCCCGGACGGGACCCACGAATACTGGATCTGCTCCATGTTCAACGACCCCTACATGCTTTCCGGTCCCTCGGAATCTGTATTTGTAACGGTTGGTGTCGTGGACAATGACGACCAGGTCGCTCCCGCGCGGATCTCCGTGAATGTGTTTCCCAATCCCTTCCAAAACAACACCACCTTCAGCGTCCAAAGCAAGGCCGGCGAAGCCGTCAACCTCTCCATTTACAACCTCAAAGGCCAATTGGTGAAGAGCTTCGACCTCAAGGCCGACGCCGCCGGAAACGCCAGCCTGAACTGGAACGGGACCGACGCCAACGGCAGCCGGGTCCAAAACGGCATCTACCACTTCCGGATGAACACTGCCAACCAAACCCGCCAGGGCAGAATCGTCCTGATGAAATAATCCCCCTACTTGGCTGGTCGGCATGGACAACCGGCTGGTTCAACATGGCAAACCCCGGATGTATTTTCCGGGGTTTGTTTTTCGCCCGGTCAGATAGCGCCTGTCCTTCTTCCCCAGTTCCCCTATTTCCATTCGTTTGATTCGTGGGGAAATATCCCTTTGATCCTTTCCGATCCCGTGCATCCTGATCCATTCTCTTATAGGTCTGCGTAGATCTGCGTGAACTCTCTATTAAATTTACATTCTACATTGAAAAAAATCCCCTCCCGCCATCCCTCTGCCTGATACACACCAAGGCGTCGCAGCCCCCGCCAGGGCGGTCATTTTCGTGTCATCGAGACATCACCCGTAACGCGTAACCCGTAACCCGTAACCCGTCACGCCTAAAACACCCCGGTCAGGTCGTCGTAGTCGCTCACGCTTTTCAGCAGGTCGTTGTCGATGGCGCTTTTCAGCGTATCCACCACGCCCAAACCGACGGTGCCGATGTCGCTCTCGGTCAGGCTGGCCAGGTCGACGTGTTCCGAATCCGCTTTCTGCCAGGCATACATCAGCTTGATGAAGATGGCGTAGGCAGTGGGCGGCAGCTTGGTCTTGGGCACGTTCTGGCTGCCGTTGCGCGTGGCGTAGGCCTTGAGGTC
>JAHYIU010000027.1 GCA_019429425.1 Candidatus Syntrophosphaera sp. | reverse complement strand
GCTTCTTTGACCAAACGTTCCAATCTAAAGCGCTTAAACAAACCCGTGGCACGGCCTTCAACTAAACTCGAAGATTTGACTTGACTAAATTGGCTGATTCTGGGATAAATCACTTTTGAACCTCGTTTGTATTTGGCTTGTATAATATTGTGCCACAATATAATACGAGGTTCTTTTGTCAAGAATTATTTTTAACTATCTTCCTGTGTCCCAGAAGATTAGACATGTGGGAAAGATCAGCAGTAAAACCAATTATCGGGCTTGGAGTCCGGAGGACGGCAGTGCATTAGCACGGTATGGAGCGCAGCGGAATGCCGTGGTATGCGGTCCGTGTTTAATTTTTACCCCACCCCACCCCATTTGACCGGGCTTCGTCCGGTCAAATGGGGTGGGGTGGGGATTCTTTTTTTTGTGATGATCGCCTAGGGTCACGGCATTACGTTCCTTGCCCCGCAAACTCGCTTCGCTCCCTTGCGTGCCTGCGTCGCTCCATACCGTGCTAATGCACTGTTGTCCTCCGGACTAATCCGGTGATTACAAAGACTCTCATAGGCATACATAAAATCAATAAAATAACTCCCTCCCTTTCAAAACCCAGACATTTCTGCTATAACGACTGTGTGACCACCCACCGGCCAACAAGTTGTCTGGCGATGACCCCGAAAAGCCAGTGTTACGCAGGGATCACAGGTCTGGGCAAGGATCAGATAAAACATGGCACTTGACACAAAAATGGAAATCATTTAGGCTGTTATCATGGTGGTGGGAAAGAATAAGCTGGTTTTTGGTGCTGGTTTTTACGACAGCCGGGATCTTGTGTTTCCCAAATCTAATGTTGTTTCGGATAACAGCACCTGTTGTGCAGGAGGATAAGATGATCAGAATGGATGTATTGTTAGATCCGGGTTCTTTACACAATCACCCTGATCCTGGAAGTTCGGATATTTGTCATTCTTGTAACCAATGTTCTTGCCATACTTCGATAAATGCCATGGCTGGATTCCAAGGTTGGCAACGGGAGGAAAGATGAATAAATTAAGCAGCGCAATTCTCCTGATCCCACTGCTTATATCGTTTAACATCCTGTATGCGATAAACGATATGCCCGTCATTGCTTCCTTTCAGGGAGAGCACCATAGCTCTGATTACGGCTACTCGATGGTATCTTTGGATTTCAACCATGATGGACATGATGATTTGGCAGTCTGCTCTTTTGCTTACGGATACGACTATGGTATAACCCCGGCAAGAGGTAAGATCTATATCTATTATGGTGGAGCTGGTTTCAATTCAACAACTCCTGCCAGCATAACAATAGAAGGCACTTATGCCAATAGCGTGGGCAGAAGAATTTGGGGGATTTATAGAGTCGGTGATATCAGTGGTGATGGCTTTGATGATCTCTGTGTGTACATAGAAGACCACATATCCTGGAATGAGAGCTATAAGAAACTGCTCTTCTTCTATGGTGGAACCACCAATCTGGATAATCCTGATTATGTGCTCAATTTGTATGGAAGCGTATACACTTTTTTTAGGATATTACCCCTGGGTGATGTAAATGGAGACGGCTTCGGAGATATGGGGTTCTATTACCTGCATTCTCCTTCTTACCTGAATAGACTATCAATCATCTGGGGAGGATCATTTCAAGAACAAGTTGTTTCTAATGGTGAAGCAAGTTATTCTTACTCATGTTCAATCCATGGTATCGGTGACATCAACAACGATGGCTACGATGATTTTACAACAGGCTTTGCCACCCCGTCTTCAGATCCAACCCACAATCTGATTCGGCTATATTATGGCAATGCTGCCGGGAATACCGATGATCCAATCACGCTCATCTATTGCCAGTATGGAGTATCAAGAGGCAGCAAACCGTTGGGAGACATGAATGGCGACGGTTATGACGACTTCATGGGCTACATTACGGATGAGGGGATGCATGCCTGGCTGGGTGGAACTAACATCAACTACGCTGTACCTGATTTTGATATGGACCCTCCCTGGTATGGCGGAGAGTTCCAGCGTTCGCTGGAGCATGGCGATTTCAATAACGACGGATATGAAGACGCAGTTGGAGCGAGCTTTGGAAGCGGGTTCGCGGTTTGGCTGGGCAAACAAAACGTAAATGGAACTGCTGACATGATCAAAAACAATCCCGGATATGAGAACTACGGCTATAGTCTGGTAACCGGAGATTTTAATACTGATGGTTATGACGATATAGCCATAGCCGCGTCCCATGAATACGATCCCTGGCCATGGGGTAACTTCAATGGATATGTATGGGTATTTGGAGGTAATGCCCAGCTTGAGGACACAACCGTGGCAAACGATGACCCGGTGCTTCCAGGAATTGGAGACCAGTTTACTATTCGGGTAAGCCCCAATCCTTTTTCATCACAAATCCAGATTGAGCTAAGCCCCTTAAAACAAACGGATGTGAACATAAAACTCTTTGACCTGAAGGGGCGTCTGCTGAGAGGAATTGATCTCTCCCATTTTCTCAATGGCAGCATAAACTGGGATACCCATGATCTCTCCAGTGGCGTGTATCTGCTGCAGGTACAGGCAGGAAGTGATACCATCACAAAGAAGATCACCTGCCTGAAATAACGCGGATCGGAGCATATATGACAACCGTGCTGGGATCGCCGGTAATCCATAGCCGGGACGAAAGACGCAATAAACCACACGAAACAGGATAAAAAGCCCACGGGAAAACGATAAGCCGGATTCTGTGGCCCCCGCTCGCGCGGAGGCTGATGTCCATTCCTCTGGATCCGCCCTCGCGGACGGATTCAAGCTGCCTACCCGGAAGCCGTAACCGCGCGGGCCGCGCTTCGTGGCTTCCCTATTTGGCATTGCACCGGATAAGGCTTTCCCGGCAAACCCTGTCACCAAGGCTTCCGGTGGTCTCTTACACCACCATTTCACCCTTGCCCGGCACTGAAAAAAAGCTGCAGTCTCTCAACGACAACCAAAAGGAGCGTGCCGGGCGGTTTGTTTCTGTGGAGCTGGCTCCGCATTGCTGCGGCTTCCCGTTAGGAAGTATCCCGCCCTGTGGTGTCCGGACTTTCCTCTGCCCCTTGCGGGACAGCGGACATCTGGTTTTCCCGTGGTTTAATTACAATTTAATGAAAAGGTGGAGGGGAGTCAAGCTTTTTGTTAGCAAGGTTTTTATTGTGCTGGTTTAACATCTGGTCAAAGACGCAAATTGGGTAGAAAGCTCAGCTATTTTTCACAAACCGGTTTCAACCGGGGCAGGGACGGGGCTGAAAAACCAAATTTGGCTACAACCAATCACGATGGCTGAAGCCACCGCCTATATTCCTGCACCCCACCTGCGGCGGGGTTTGCCATCAATCTGAGCACGGGGGTGGCGATAGCGAAAGAGAAGGAGCCTATACTCTTGTAATGAAGTCTAGTCTGAGGCTATCTTGACCACCCGGCGCAGCTCGGAAGCCTTTCCCTGCCTGGCCTGGAGCAGATAGATCCCAGCCGGGGCGACTCTGCCAGAGGCAAAACGCCCGTCCCAGACGATCTTTCCATCCGGCGAAGGGCCAAATTCGCGGACCAGTTCCCCGCGCAGGTTGTAGATCCTGAGAGTGGGGTTGGCCGCCCGGGAATCGAGCCGCACCGTGAGTTGGGAGGCAAAGGGATTGGGATGCGCGCTGCTGATGAGGGAGAAAGGCGGCTGGATGGGATCTTCAACTGCTGTGGAATTGCTGGCAATACTTACGTACTTAACTGAATTGGCGGCCAGATCGACATTCACGTGGCAGACATTCTCCTGGGCGCCGCGGTCCACCTGGGACAAAACTCCGTTGATCACGCTGTAGCCATGGTTTCCTGGCGGCATGCGGAATTTGAGGAGGCTGTGTTCAAAGGCCAGAGGCTGATTGTTGGAAACGATCGCCAAAACGCTGTCCGCGCTGGCCGTGTTGGAGGGATAAAAGCTCGCGTACAGGCTGCCGCCCGTCGCTCCGGCATAGATCGTGTTCTGGGGCTGGAGTTGGGAGCCGTTGACCCGGACCACGCGATAGGCGCGGTTTCCGTTGCAGACGCTGCGGGTGGCAAGGGTGTAGGGATGGGAGTAGATGGAGCCGCTGTTGTAATGGATATGGCCCCAGAGTTCCATGTCGGCGCCGAGGGCATTGAGGTTGATCTGATCGGAAAAATCGTAGTGGTGGAAGAGGATTTTGGTCTTGTCCGGCTGGAAGGCGAGGCGCTCGTTCAGCCAGAGCATCTGGGTGTAGATAAAGCTCTGCCCGCCATAGATATTGGCCCGCCAGTTGTCATAGTTGTCATAGGCCTCCAGGCCGATGAAATGCAGGTCGCCATAGAAGAAATCGTAATCCTGGGTGTGCCGGGGCCAGTTGGAATCGGGATTGTCCAACCAGGGCCAGCCAAAATAGCGCCACCAGTTGCGGCGCGCGCTGCCCTGAGGCGGCGGGGTCGCGTTCCAGCCACCGATGTCGTGGTTTCCGGCCGTCACGAAAACGGGAACCTCAAGCTCCTCCAAAAGTCGCTGGGTCCAGCCATACCAATGCTGCCCGGCAAAGTTTTCCAGTTCGCCTTCATTGAGCAGATCGCCGGTGAGCAGCACGAATTCCGGATTGATCAGATTGATGTCCTGGATTACGCTGCGAAAGTCGTTCACCGAGGTGGAATCCGTGTCGTAGCTGTAATCGGGATAGTAGATGCGGGTGGGCAGATGCAGGTCCGTGATGTGGACGAAATAAAAGCTGCTTTTGCGGGTGGGGATCACGCGCACGGCGTTGGCGGTGACGTCTTCGATGCCTCCGGAGGCGTTTACGCGCAGGTCATAGAGCTCAAAAACCGGCACGGAAGGCACCGTCGCCTGCAATTCCCAGCGCTCGGGGTTGGTCAAAAACTGGCTGCTGCTGATGTTCAGGTCTATCGTCTTGGAGCCGTGGCGGAGTTGGGCCTGCCAGTTGGAGCTTGAGGCAGGCGCGACGCAGGTGATGAACAGGGTTTCGCCCGGAACGTGGATGGCCGGCACATTGAGGATGGGGCTCATGATCACGGTTAGGGTGTCGCCGAGGGCGTTGTAGGGGCTGACCGCGGCCAGTCCGAAGCTGACGCAAATCAGGAGCAGAGAGAGGATTAGCTTCATATGGGAGCGGCCGGATCAGATGGCGGCAAGGATGGAGCTCACCTGCTGGGCCGGGATGGCAAAACCAATGCCGATGTTGCCTCCGGTCTCGGAAAAGATGAAGGTGTTGATGCCAATCACCTCACCCTTGATGTTGACCAAAGGCCCGCCGCTGTTTCCTGGATTGACGGCCGCGTCGGTCTGGATCATGCCCCGGTAGCTGCGTCCTTCCTGAGGCGCGAAACTGCGGTTGATTGCGGAGATAACTCCAAGCGAGACAGTGGGTTTGGGGTCGCTCATCATGAATCCGTAGGGATTTCCCAAGGCTATGGCCCATTCCCCGATCAGCAGATCTTGGGAATTGCCCAGTTTGGCATAAGGCAGGTTTGTGCCCACGATCTTGAGTTTGGCGATGTCGTGCGTTTCGTCGATGCCAATCAGAACGGCGTCAAATTCCCGCTTGTCCGGCAGCACGATCGTGATCTCCGAGGCTCCGGTGACCACGTGGGCATTGGTTACGATCAGGCCGCTGGGATCGTAAATGACTCCGCTGCCGATGCTTACCACTCTGCGCTGCATGGGGATGTTGCCGAAGAAATCGAAGAAGCCAAAACCCCTGTAGGCGCCGCGCACGATCTGGGTCTTGGTGACGTTGACGCTCACCACGGCTGGCTCGACGGCCTGGACGGCAGCGGTGATGTCGTTATGGCGCAGGCTGGTGGAGGCTATCTTCGCTGCAGCGTCCTGCCCCAATCCGAGATTCTGGTGGTATTGGTTGATCAGCATCATGGAGATGCCAACATTGAGGATCAGCACCACGATCGCCAGGACAACTGCGGTTGATGTTTTCATAAGTCTTCCTATTTGAAGCGTTTGATGGCAAATTCGATGCTGGCCAGGCTGACCCTGGTCTCATGGCAGGGCCCTTTGGGGCGTTCGTTGAGAATGGCATAGACCGGAAAGCTCCAAGCATCGCGCACTCCGTCGACCAGGTCGCGATGGCAGGCCACGGCCACGATCACGTCAGGATCTTTGTCCGCGATCAGTTTACGGGCCAAAGAACCGCCTGTCGCCACCGCAGCATCGACTTTCTGGGTCTCCACCAGCTTCTTGATCGTGGCGATGTCGCAACCGCCACATTCTTCGCAATTGATGATATCCGTGGTGATGCGCACGGTGCAGTCGTCCTTCTGCAGGCAATGCGGCAGCAGCACGAGGATGTTGGAATTATGGATGTCCTGTTGGTCCGTGAGCACGGTCTCGTTGTTGAAATTGAGGAAGGACTCGATGAGAACGCCCTTGTGGGATAATGTGATGAAGGCCAGCGCCTTGGACAGGGGGTAAAAAACATGGACCAGCATCCACTTGCTGAGCTGCTGCAGCCAGCGGGGCCTGATTTTCAGGTGGGTGGACATCAGGGTGACAACCCAGGTGGCGACCAGGAAGAGCAGGATCACCAGCAGCGGTGAGTAGATGAAGGTCTGGGTGCGGGTGAGGCCCGGTTTTTGCAGGGCGTGGGATAAAAAGCCGAAATAGATGGCGCTGAGGATGATCAGGCTGATGCTGACAAAGGTGGGAAACTTGATCACGGAGATGTATTGGTCCTGATCTTTCATTATTCCTCCTGTTTGATGTTTTGAGGGCTGGTTTGCTTGTCCGGGGAAAAGCCGTCAGCCTCGTCAAGCCTGGCCCCGAGCTGAAAAGCCCAGGCATCCATGGCTTTTTTGCCGGCCGGCTGGACCTGCAGGACCAGAAGCTGCAGGTCGCGGCAATTCACTTTGAAGCCTGTGTTCCTGACTATTCCTGCGATCGTACCGGGCGTGTTTTGGGCTGTTTCCTCAGTTGGCAAGGCTTTCAGGATCTTGAGGGGCGACCCGCGCAGCCAGGAAAAGGCGCCGGGGACAAGGGAAAAGGCGCGGACATGGTTCAGCACCTGAACCGCTGGCTGGTCCCAATCCAGCTGCAGGTCGTTTTTTTGCAGCTTGGATGTGTGGGTGGCCAGACTTTCATTTTGTTCCCAGGGTTCGATCACGCCCCGTCGCATAGCACCGATCAGGTCGAGGAGCATTTCTGCGCCCAGGATGGCCAGCTTGTCGTGCAGGGAACTGAAGTTGTCATCCCGTGCGATGGGAATTTCCTGCTGGGCCAGGATGGGGCCGGCATCCAGGCGCGCGGCAAGCTTGAAAATGGTCATTCCGGTCTTGGCATCACCGTTGAGCAGGGAGCTCTGGATCGGAGTCGCGCCCCGGTAAAGGGGCAAAAGCGACGGATGCAGATTGATTGCGCCCAGGGCGGGCATCTTTCTCAGTTCCCTTTTCAGCAAACCGCCGTAGGATGCGGTGACGATCAGTTCTGGGTCCAATTTCCTTATCCTGTCCAGGCTTTCGGGGGAGTTGATATCCTCCGGTTGGAAGAGCTCCAAACCTTGGCTGGCTGCAAATTCTGCCAGAGGACAGGGCTGGGGCCTCAAATGGCGTCCGGCCGCCTTATCCGGCTGGCTGACAACCAGTTGGGGTTGCCCTATCTCGAGCAGCCCGCGCAGGGCCGGGATCCCGAAAGCTGAACTGCCGGCAAAGATGTATCTCATTGTTAATATTACAGATCAGTGCGGATGTTCTCTCCGTCCACAGTCGTCCTGGCCAGTTCCTTGAGCTTGAGTTTCTGCTTCAGCCGGGCGATGGTGCCAAGCCTGTCGATGAACAGGATCCCGTCCAGATGGTCGATCTCGTGCTGGATCACGACAGCGGGATAGCCGGAAAGCTCCATCCTTTGCCGCTCTCCCTGCAGGTCAGTATAAGAAACCGTGATCACGGAGGGTCGCACGACATAGGCGAAAATGCCCGGCAGGCTGATGCAGCCTTCCTCCGTCTCGGTCTCGCCGCTATTGGCCTCGATCACGGGATTGATCATCACGACCGGCTCCCTGGCCATGCCGTCCCTGCTCCAATGGGGATCGACAGCGATCACGCGGATGCTGGACCCCACCTGCGGAGCCGCCAAACCAACCCCGTCACGCTTGTACATCGTGTGGACGAGGTCGGCGGCAAATTCCCGCAGTTCTTCATTTATTCGGGAAACCTCCTCCGCCTTGAGGCGCAGGACATTGTCCCCATAAATGCGGACCGGAAGGAGCCTGGGCTCTGGGGACATCAGGACTGGTCGCTGGGTTGCGTGAGCAGGTTGGCGATGGCTCCGCGCTGGAATTCCACGCGCACCTTGTTGGTTTCGTCGATCTCGAGCACGACGATGTTTTTGTCCGGCTTGATCGAGACGATGCGTCCGTAGATGCCGGAGCTGGTGATGACCTTGTCGTTCACCTGAAGGCTGTCCAGCATCTTCTGCAGTTCTTTCTGCTTCTTCTGTTGGGGCATGATCATCAGGAAATAGAGCAGGGCGAACATGATGATGATGGGCAGGAAAGTGGTCAATCCTCCGCCTCCGGTTCCGCCACCCGCGGGTTGTTGGGCCATGAGCAGTGTATGTAGCATTTGTTTCTCCTATAGGCCAAAGAATTTTGGCACGATTCTGATTAGTATTTGTAACAATAAATTGGCGTAAAGCCCGGCGACAAGGTCATCCACGACCACGCCCCAGCCTTTGGGAAGTCTCTGCGAGATGTTGACCGGGAAAGGCTTGGCAATGTCGAAAGCCCGGAACAGGACAAAGGCATAAACCGCCAGCAGCAATGATCTGGGCAGCATAAAGACAGCCAGAAAATAGCCGCAGACCTCGTCGATGACGATCTGGGGCGCGTCGTGGCCCAGCTTTGGTTCGGCCAGACCGCTCAGCCAAATTGATATCGCTGTCAATAGTATAAGCCCGGGCAGGAAAAAATGCCAGCCCGCCATGCCAACCACGGCTTCAGGCAACAGCAGATAGATCCCGACAGCTACCAAAGTGCCAAAGGTCCCGGGGGCAAAAGGAATGAAGCCCACCCCGAACACGGAGGCCAAAAAGGTGGCCGGGGTCATCTTCTTTTCGGGCATCAGCGCACGATCTCCACGAAGGCGTCCTCTATCAGTTTGGCGATCCATGCGTCATAGGCCTGCACCTGCTTCTGACGCAGGAGATAGCTGTTCAGATTGTCTTTGACTTCATCGAAGGTGAAGACCCGGGGCGGGATTTCGCGGGTCTTGACAAAGAGATAGAGCATGCCCTCGTTTTCCAGGACGGGCGTCATTTCGCCCACTGCCAGCGGAACAATGTGCTGGGCAAAGAGATCGGGAAATTCTGTGGCAGCCATCTCGCCGATGATGCCTCCGTTTTTTTCCACCTCGGGATCGCTCGAATGGCGGCGGGCCAAAACCTCGAACTCCTCTTCTCCGCTGCTGTAGAGGGCGCGGACATTTTCCATGGTCCGGCGCGCGGCCAAGCTGTCCTCAGATGTGGGATTGAGGATCTTCAGGATGTGCCGGGCCCGGACGTCATTGGCGCGTTTTTCCTCCACCTTGATCAGGTGGTAGCCGAATTCCGTGCGCACCACATCCGAAATTTCCCCGATGTTGAGGGAAAAAGCAGCTTCTTCAAAGGGTTTGACCATCATGCCCAGGCCAAAGAAACCCAGGTCACCGCCGCGTTCCTTGCTGGGGCAATCGCTGAACTGACTGGCCAGGGCGGCAAAATCCTCACCCAGGTTCAGACGCCTCTGGAGGTCCCGGATCTCTTCCAGTGCGGCGTCTTCAGTGTCTTTGCTGGGCTTGATCTCCTGCATGATCAGCCCCATTTCCCAGGTGGTGGGTTTGACAGCCAGGGTGTCCTTGGTTGCGGTGTAAAATTCCAGCATTTCAGCTTCCGACACCGAGACCTGGGAACTAACGTAGTTCTCCACAAGTTTTTCGGACATGGCGTTTTCCGTGATCTGGCCTTCGTAGAATGCCAAAAGTTCCCTTTCGGTCATGCCTTCCGCGGCCAGGTCGTTCAGGAAGGCCTCTTCCGAAGGATAATTGGCTTTGATCTGTTGAAGATAGCGTTCGGCGTATTGCCTGACCTTGGTTTGGTCGATCTTGATGTCCAGTTCTCTGGCTTTCTGGCTGATGACCTTCTGTTCGATGAGTTGCTGCAGGATCGCCTCGGGACTGAACCTTTCCACCTCAACCCCAGAGCTGCGCATCTGTTGCATGTGCTTGTAGACGTCGCTCATCAGGATTATTTCCGAACCCACTTTGGCGACGATGCGGTCGACCAATTCCGCCGCCAGGCCGGCCAAAGCCAATCCCAGCAGCACTATCAGTATAAATCTTTTCATTTTATGTCCTTGGTTTTTTCCTCTTTGAGGGGGTTTGCGCGGAGCTTGTCAGTCCGCGGGCGCCTTTAGTAGTAATAGATGGCGCTGGTCCTTATCTTTAATTCGCGCACGAGGTCCTCGTAGGCCTGTTTCTGCTTGTCCCGCAGAAGGATGGCCCTGATCTCGTTGCGGTATTCGCTGAAGTTGGCATCCTGGTTTCCCTCGCGTTGGTTGGTATGGCGCAGGATGTAGGTCATTCCGGCGATGTTGGCGATGCCCGGTTCATTCTGCTTCAATTCATGGGCGGCCCGCCAGAAGAGGGAATCCTCTCCCGCGGCTGTCACAAAGCCCATCCTGCCCAGGTTTTGCTTCAGGCCTTCCTGGGATTGCTCGAGCACGGCCGTGTTGAAATTGTATCCTTCTCTGATCCGCCGCAGCAAGATCTCCGGCGTGGCAGGATCGGGGCAGAGGATCCTCTGGACCTCATATTCCATCAGTTTACTCTGAAAATCGTTGCGGTGGAGGCGATAGTAATTGAACATCTCCTCTTCGCCTATGTTGATGTTGGCCAGGCGTTTGGAGATCAGCGCGTTCGCTTTGATCTTCTTGGTGGCATAATCTATACGCTGGCGTACGGCCAATTCCTCCGCCAAATTTTGCTCTTCGGCTTCCTGGGCCAGGAGGGTGACGTTCACCCAATCTTCGATCTCCTGCTTTTTCTGCTCAGGACTGAGCCGTTCCCACTGCTCGTCGGAGAAGGTGGAGCGAAACTGTTCCTGGTAGAGGACCTCACCATTCACCTCTGCCAGAGGCGTGAGCTGGCTTGAATCCTTTTTCCACTTGTCGCAGCCCGGCATTAGCAGGGCCAAGGCCAACAGAATCGACAACAGGTACTTATGCATGATCTTTACAGGAAGGGCGGGGTGTAGGTGACCCGCAGCTTGGGTTTTTTATCTGCCGGTGCGTCCGTGAAATGCCAGAGCTCCAGCCAGCCAAAGTTCCTCAATTCCTGCATGGAACGCACCACAACGCCCCAAGGCGCGCTGTCTCCGGAACTGTAGGCCTGGATCAGAGGGGTTATGTTCACCACCACGCTATCGGCTCTCAGCACAGCCAAAGTTGTCAGCCCGGTGGCCAACTGTGCATCCTCGATCACCACGGGAACGCTGATATCCAGGGAATCCCTGACTTTGTCGCCACGCAGCTGATAGGGCGTCGAGGCGCTGTAATAGTGGCTTTCCTTCACATAAAACACCAGCTCCGCCAGGTTGATCGTAGCCCGTTTGCGCTGTTCCTCGCTCAGCACCGGCCCCAATTCACCTTCATCTTCCGGCATGCCCCGGAAATTGTCGTAATCCATCACGAAATTGAGATATATCCTGGATGGCATGGTGTTTGAGATCACCCAGCTGTCTGCCAGAAGAGGCGCTGCGTCACCCACTATGCGATAGCTGTCCCGGGTCGTCCTTTGCTGGTATTCGCTGTCTGCGGCGTCCGCGGCATCGTCGTTGTTGCGATATTTGAAGACCAACCTGGGCCCTTTTCCGGATTCCGCGGCATCGATCTCCACATAGGAACCGGCGCTGGTTTTGACCGCCAAAGTGATCCCCAGGGTATCGCTGGGTGACCTCCAGTTCTCCAGTTCCGCCGGAGGAATGGGTATCTTGACTATCGTACCTTGAGTGGATACGGTGTCTGGAACTGGGAAAGCCTCTAAGGTTATTTGAGTCAGGTTGGCGTCCAGGATCAGTGACGTGCTGTCCGCGGCCCAGCTTTGGTCGAGCTTGTAGACCTGAAGGTCGATGGATCCTTCGTCCAGCGGTGAACGCTTGAGCAGGGAAAGTTCCAGATAGGTGGAATCCTGATAGCCGCCCGGAATGTAAAAATCTCCCTCTGCAGGAAGAGCGGTGAAGCGCATGAAGGATACAACTTCGGTCCCGCCGTAGTTTCCGCAAAGAAGATAGGGCTCGCTTCCCAAAACCGATCCGCTGCCGGGAAAACTGAATCCGGCATAGAATGATGAATCGTCCGTATAGGTCAGGGGACGCACATCAGACCAGTTGTTCCCCGTGGGGTTTTTTTTCTGGATGCATCCAGACAAAACCAAGGCTGATACAAGCCCAAGGGCGATCATCAGGATTGGACTGAACTTTCTTATGGAAGTCATATTTAATATACCTGTTAAAGAGAATTTCTTAAATTAGTCGTATTAGTAGGCACTGTGGATAAGTGGATTTCCGGTCAACCTTTTTTTTAAACCACTGTCCTGCCGAGGACAAAGAAAGCCCACCGCTGTGGATAACTTGTGGATAAGGCCAGGTCCTTTTTGCTGCTTATGCACAGCGCTCAAAAAAGTTAAGTTTGGCAGGCACTTATCCACACTTATCCACATATGTCCATCCACCTCTGTGCACAGTATTTTTTTCCGTCTGGGAACAGATATGGAATTAAAGCCGAAGATCTGGCCTTCAGCCTGAAGGATGCTTGCTTTCACAGGATGGGATGTTCCTCGCGCGGCTTGGGGTATGACTTTCAGTGTTCAGCCCTTGATATTCTTGATCAATTGATCTATGTGGGCGCGAAACTCCAGATTTTCCCGGAACTGGTTTTCGATCATCTTCTTGGCGTGCAGGACTGTGGTGTGGTCCTTGCGCTTGTAATATTCCGCGATCTCTTTCAGGGAAAGCTGGGGAATCAGGAAATTGGCCAGATACATCGCCACCTGGCGGGGAAAGGAAATGTTTTGCCTGCGGGTCTTGTCCACAATCTGCGGCAGGGTGATCCCGTAGAAGTTGCAGACCTGCTGGGTGATGTTGTCCAGGGTATATTCCTTGCGTGATTCGGAGATCATGTCGCTGAGGATGTCGCGCACGGTTGGGATGTCCAGGTCCAGGGGACTGATCTTTTCGACCGAGGCATAGGCCAGGATGCGGATCAGCGAGCCTTCGAGGGCCCTCACGCTGGAGGAGATGGATTCGGCGATGAAGGAAAAGATCTCGTCGCTGAGTTCAACGTTCTCCGGCTCGGCTTTCTTGCGCAGGATGGCCACACGGGTCTCAAAATCCGGATTTTTCAGGTCGCAAAGCAGCCCGCTCTCAAACCGGGTCACCAACCTTTTCTCCAGGTCCGGGATGTCCTTGGGCGGCCGGTCTGAGGTCAAAACGATCTGTTTGCGGTTGTCGAAGAGGGCGTTGAAGGTGTGGAAAAACTCCTCCTGCGTCCCTTCCTTGCGGGACAGGAAGTGCACGTCGTCCACCAGCAGCAGGTCCACCTTGCGGTATTTGGCCCTGAAATCCGGCATCTTGTTGCCCCGGATCGATTCGATCATCTCATTGGTGAATTCCTCGCTCGTGGTATAGAAGATGGAGCAGTTGCGCCCCTCTTTGGAGACGAAATTTCCCACCGCCTGCATCAAATGGGTCTTGCCCATCCCGCTTTCTCCGTAGATAAAAAGCGGATTGTAGGTGTAGCCTGGGGATTCCGCCACCGCCTTGGCCGCGGAATAGGCAAAGTTGTTGTTGCGGCCCACCACGAACTGCTCAAAGCAAAAACGGTCGTTCAGCCTCGTGTTCAGCATCACCCGGTTTCCTGAATAGTCCGACGGCTCGCTTTTGCCGTTGTTCACAACGTGAGGCGGGGAGATGAACTTGACGGCGTAGCGCTGCTTGTAGAGGGAATAAGATATCTCAGCCAGGGTTTCGGTGTAATTCTGATTGAGATAATTGGCCGAAAACTGCGTCGGCACCTTGATAACCAGCGTGTCGTCCAGAATGTCCACCAACTTCGTGTCCGAAAACCATGTTCTGAAGCTCTGATGGTTGATGTTCTCCTCGAGTTTGTCCAAAATGTTCTGCCAAATGTCCTGGTCCATAGTCTCTATCCTATTGAAAAAAATTATCTTATCCACAAAGTGCGGCGAAAGCCTCTGCTGGTTTGACCGCGTTTTGTATGTTCTTGCCTGAAAGCAAATTAACTCTGATCTCAAACTGCCTTGGCCGGCATTGCTCTAAAAGTTATCCACATGTTGTCCACATTCTGCGCTGGGTTTTTTCTAAAAGCTTTTATAAGTTGAATCTAAGCTTCTGAGCCGGATTCTTCAGCCAAGGCATCCCTATAATTTGGGCGCGCCTTCTTTTGTCAAGCAGCGATATCGTTTAACTTATTATCAATCGAGGGTTTCACAATCGTTAAGCCCTTTCTTTATTTTGCCTTTGAGCTTGTCCTGCCTCTTTTTCAAAAGTTCCCTTGTTCCGCCGCAATTGATTGTAATGGTGTGGCTTGGGGATTGCAAAAATTTCTTTTTGCGGCTTCCGGCACCCAAGAGTGGACATCGATCCCAAAGAACCTTTCAGATATGGCTTTTCCGCCCTTTTTCCCCCTTTTGCCCAGCTCACCTGCCTCTCATATGCCTCCCGCTGAGCAACCGCCAGCCGGGCGAGTGGCCGGCGGGTGGCTGACAGGCAATGAACGAGCCAGGCAAAAGCGGGAAACACCCGGCAAAAAACCCCGCCAGGCGGACGGGGTTTGAACCAAGAAACGGGATTAACGCTAATCTGCCAGCGGGATTGGCGCCGCGCTTAGCGAACCTAATAAAGCAAGGCCCCGCCTGGATGCCGGACGCAGGGGTCCGGGGGATCCGAGTTCCTCCGTGGTCGCGGTCACCCGGTAAAAACTCATGGGTTCCACCGCGGCTTCCGGATCGGTGAATTCGCTGTCGGTGAGGTCCGGGCCGATGCGGTTGAGGATGTTTTCCGGCTCGTTGCCCCGGTAAACCTGATAGAAAGAGGCGTCGGGAACGTCGGCCCAATCGAGCAAAACGTCATTGCCATCCAGGCTGATGGCAAGTTCCTGAGGAGGCCAGAAAGCGTGGCTTTGCGCCGTGGCCCGGATCATCCAGTCCATGTTGTCTTCGGGCGCTGCGTTGTACCAGGAGTTTCCGGAGCCGGTCCAGGAAACCAGCCAGCCGGAATGAGGCGGATCCCGGTCCACTGCCAGGCCGGGAGAGTTGGGATAATCCGCCAGCGTGGTGAAGGCGACGAAGAATCTGCCGTTCACGACAACCCCGGCATCCGGGATGGCGTAGCTGTTCCAGGCGCCGCGGACGCAGCTTGCCTCCTGGTAGAAAAGTTGGGTTCCCGGCGCGCCCGTGCCATCGTCCGCGAAGACCGCCATGCCGATCATGTCGCTGCCGGGAGAAGGCCAGGTTTCAGGCCAGATGTAGAAATGCAGGTCTGTGACCAACATAGGCGCGAGGGGAGGGTCAAACTGGTTGGCGAAGTAGATGCCGCTGGAATTGGGGGCCCAGGCCCCTTCGGCGCTTCCGTCGTCATAGCTGAGTGTGGCGGGCAAATTGACCACCCGCTGTTCCAGATAGGTCTCATTGTTGGCAGGATCCATGTCACCGGCCAATTCTGCCCTGAGGGTCACGACATACTCTCCCGGAACTTGGTAAATATATGAGGGAAAGCTGCTTATGTGCGCTGTTTCATCCGGGTCCAGGCTGGAGACGTACTGGGTGTTGCTATAAACGACGCTGCTGCTGAGACCCTCCGCCAGGCTGATCTCGAGGGTGACTGGGATGTCTGTTTCAATCTCCCCGCCGCTGTTTCTGATGTCAGCCTCATAAGCCGCTTCCGTTCCCGGCAGCAGGAACATTTCGCCGTTGAACCAGATTTGTTCCGCGCTTGCGTCATGGAAAGGGGCGTCATACTCCACGCTGGCGGAGAAGAAGAATTCCCCCGCGTAGCCCACCCAGCCTGTTTCGGTTCCCTCTGTGAAATAGCGGTAGCTGTGGGCCGGAGCGTCAGTTTGGTTGAGTTTGGGCCCGGCCCAGACCGATCCCGGATCCCCGTTGGGAACAGAAAAGGCCAGAAAGATCTCCTCATCCGCGGCAAAGGAGAGTCCCAAGGCCGAGAGGTCGAAATAGTTCCAATCCTGCCAGACGATGTCCCCGAAGTCCTTGCTGACGCTGGCCACAAGCAGCGAAGCCTCCGGAAGTTCGCCCTCCGCGAGGGAGTAAACGTCAAGCTGGATGCCTGAAACAGCCCCGCCGTAGGCATGGCAGTAGACATCAAATCCGTTCAGGAGCGAGACCGGATGCTGGAGGCTGAATCTGGTGCCCAGGGCCGTGTAGGTGCCGCTGGACGAGGTTCTGGGGCATTGGGTGAAATAGACGGGCTGGCCGCTATCGTAATAGGATATCTGGGCGCCGTACCTATCCTGCGCCAAAAGAAGCGATGCCGCCAGCAAAAAAAATAAGACCGATACTGCCTTGCTCATAGCCTGACTCCTATCCTGTCAATCTTTGATTTCATCAAAAACAGATATCTTGTTTACTGTCAAGTCCTTTCTCGGCCTGGCAATGGAAAAAAATCAACAGCAGCCGGCAAAGCGCGTTAAAAGCCGGATCGCTATGGATAAGTGGTTGAAAGAATATTGGTTACACGGAGATGATATTTCTCCGCGAACTGGGATTGAGGCTGGGGCAAAGCTGGAAAACGTGCTTGTCTGCGGTTTGAATTTTCTGTTGGTTGCAGGCTGGCGGTCCTGATCAGGTGTGATGGGGCAAGAGTAGAGAATATTTTGCTTGACAAAGAATGAATAAGCAAAGATGATAAATCCTCAGCTAAATTTACCCATGAAAATGTGGAGGAAGTTATGCTTAACTTCATCAATCTGGCGTTAAAGTGCCCCCAATGCGGACAGCAACTTCTGGACGAAGCGAAACTCATCGACAACGTCCCTTCCATCAAGATCTTCATCCGCATGGGCGACAAAGAGGGCTACATCTGGCTTTCTTCGATCTACGGCAGCTACAACCTGGAATCCAGCTTCGAGATCCTCAAGGACGAGGTCGCCGTTTTCAAATGCCCCCATTGCCTGGAAGAGCTAACATCCTGCGAGCTTTGCTCTGAATGCCAGGCCCCTCTGGTGGATTTTCACCTCATCGAGGGAGGCAAGGTTTCGATCTGCTCCAGGGCCGGCTGCAAAAAGCATTCCATTGAGTTTGAGGATATCGCCACGGCCATGAACCACTTTTACAACGAGTTCGACATGCAAAAATTCACGCCCTACGAGGCGATGGCGGCCAAGCATATCTCGGTGAAGAAAAAGAGCAGCAGCAAGGAGATCATCGAATCCGGCACCTTCCTCAATTCCTATTGCCCGCACTGCCGCATGAATCTGATCCATGAGGGGATGATCATCTTCAAGATCGAAAAGGACGAAGGCGAGCCCGGCATCCTGTACTTGAGCCCTTATCTGAACGTGTTCAAGCACGCCACGACGATCCAGGTGCCGGAAAAGATGCCTGTGAAGGACATCAAATGCATTTTCTGCGACCACAGCCTGGTTATTACTGAGGAAATCTGCCCCAAATGCGGTTCCCGGGTGGCCAAGATCCATGTCAGCGCCCTTAAAAAGCTGGTCGACTTCAAGTTTTGCACCCGCAAGGGCTGCACCTGGCACGGGATCAGCGACGAGGACCTGGGCTACGTGATGCTGGAAGACAGCAAGGATTGGTAGATGTTTGAGGTAACCAGGCACGAGGAGATGGCGAAGGGCTCGATCATCCGGCTGGATCTGAACGCGCCCCAGATCGCCCAGAAAGCCAAACCCGGCCAGTTCGTGATCATCCGGGCCAATGAGTACGGCGAACGCATTCCCCTCACCATTGCAGACGCGGACGCCTATTCCGGCATCATCACCCTGATCTTCCAGATCGTAGGCAAATCCACCGCCCTGCTCCGCGCCTACAAAGCAGGGGATTACATCAAGGACGTCCTTGGGCCTCTGGGCAAGCCCGTGGAGGTGGAAAAAGTGGGAACTGCCGTTGTGGTGGGCGGCGGGACCGGGATCGCCATCCTGCACCACGTCACCAAGGCGGTCAAAGCGGCCGGGAACAACATCATCGGCATCCTGGGCGCCCGCAGCAAGGAATACATCATCATGGAAGACGAGATGCGCGAGCTTTGCGATGAGATGGTGATCACCACCGATGACGGCTCCTACGGCATCCAGGGCTTTGTGACCACAGCCTTGCAAAAGTATCTGGACGAGCGCTTCGATATCAATCTGGTCTACGCGATCGGCCCGATCATCATGATGAAGAACGTCTGCAACCTCACCAAAAAATACAACATCAAAACCATGGTCAGCCTCAACCCCATCATGGTGGACGGCACCGGAATGTGCGGAGGCTGCAGGGTAACGGTGGGCGGCAAAACCAGCTTCTGCTGCTGCGACGGGCCGGATTTTGACGGACACCAGGTGGATTTCGACGAGCTTGAGAAACGCAACAACATGTACCTGAAGAAAGAAAAAGACGCCCTGCTCTTTTCCATCCGCTGATGAGGGGAGGCTGCCATGCTCGATTATGAAGTGAAATACCTCAAATTCAAGACCTACCTGAACACCTACTGCCCCCATTGCAACAAGTCTTTCAACGTGAAGGAAAAGGACCACGACGTCCTCATCTACAAAGGCATTTTGCACGGCCGGGAGATGGAGGTCAAGCTCAGCCCCTATCTGGACGTGTTTGAGGTGGAAACCTCCATTCCCCTGGAAAAGGACGCTGTGCTCGATGACCTGCTCTGCCCTTCCTGCAACCAAAGCCTGGTCGATCCCGAGACCAGATGCGGGGAATGCGGCAGCAAGGTCGGGAAAATCACCATCTCGGCCTATTCAAAGCTGCTGCCTTTCTTTGTCTGCCTGAAATACGGCTGCGAATGGCACGGCCTCACCAAGGCGGACGAACGCCACATCAAACTCAAGATCCCGCGCCAGGAAATGCCGGAACAGGACCAGGTCATGCGGGTCCACAACTTCCTGGAAGTGCCCTACGGACTCACCACCGAACTGGCCCAGCTCGAGGCGGGAAGGTGTCTCCAATGCACCAAACCCAAGTGCGTTGAAGGCTGTCCCGTGAATGTGGACATCCCGGAGATGATCAGAAAGATCCGGGATGAGGATTATGAAGGCGCCGCCCGTGTGGTGAAGGAAAGGAACGTGCTTCCGGCTGTTTGCGGCCGGGTTTGCCCGCAGGAGGACCAATGTGAGGCCAAATGCGTCCTCGGCTTGCGGGATTCTCCAGTGGCGATCGGCAATCTGGAGCGTTTTGTGGCGGACTGGACCATGAAGATGGAGAATGCCAAACAGCCTTTGCCTCCCAAGCGGCTGAACAAAAAGATCGCCGTAGTCGGCTCCGGGCCTGGAGGGATAACGGTAGCGGCTGATCTTGCCCAATTGGGCTATTCCGTGACGATCTATGAGGCACTGCACGAGCCCGGGGGCGTTTTGGTCTATGGCATCCCGGAATTCCGGCTGCCCAAGGCCATCGTCCATCATGAGATCGACTACCTCCGCAAATTCGGGGTCAAGATCGAATTGAACAGCCTGATCGGGGCGCTCTACACCATCGACGACCTGCTGGAAACGCATGACGCCATCTATATCGGCACTGGCGCCGGATTGCCCAAGTTCATGAACATTCCCGGGGAAAACCTCTGCAACATCTATTCCGCCAATGAGTACCTCACCCGCATCAACCTGATGAAGGCCTACCGCTTTCCGGAGTATGACACACCCATGCCGGAAGGCAAAAACGTGGTGGTGCTCGGAGGCGGCAACGTGGCCATGGATTGTGCCAGAAACGCCCTGCGCTGTGGCTCTGGCAACGTCACGATCGTTTATCGCCGCTCCCGCAAAGAACTGCCCGCCCGTGAGGAAGAGGTCCGCCATGCCATGGAAGAAGGAGTGGCCTTCCGCCTGCTCACCAATCCCATCGGCTTCATCGGCAACGACGTCAATTGGGTCAAGGCCATGGAGTGCATCAAGATGGAACTGGGCCAGCCGGACGAATCGGGACGCCGTTTTCCCACTCCGATAAAGGATTCGAACTTCGTGATGGAGACCGATCTGGTCATCGTGGCCATCGGCGCAGGGCCCAATCCCCTGCTCTTCAAGACCGCGCCGGGCCTCAAACGCAACAAATGGGGCTATATCGAGGTTAACGAGGAAACCATGGAAACCTCCATTCCCAACGTCTTTGCCGGAGGCGATATCGTCACCGGCTCCGCGACCGTAATTTCCGCCATGGGGGCCGGCAGGATCGCCGCCAACGCGATCCACAAAAAGCTTTCATCCTGAAACATTCGCGCAGGGTTGCTGCCCTCGGAGCGGCTTTGTTCCAGGCATTGATGCCAACACGGAATAACTTTGCCCGGCAGAACATTTCCGCTCCGGCAACAAAAATTTTCTTGACAAGCCGATTTTCCTCTCTGAAGCTGCGTTTCATGACAAGGAGAACTGATCCATGCCCAAATACATCACCCTGGTCCTGGCCGCCATGCTCCTGATCTCTGGCTGCCGGGCCGAAACCCCCAAGCCCGATAAGGAACAACCCGAAGCCACAGACAGCGGCTCAGCGGTCTTTTTCACCAAGAGGATCACCCCCGAGGCGGTGCGTGAGATCTATTCATATTTGGAAAACAAACCCAGCGGCAAGATCGCCATCAAGGTGCATTTTGGCGAGGAGGGAAACCGCAATTTCCTGCCGGCGAGCCTGATCGAAGGCTTGTGCGGAGACCTGAATGCAACCCTGGTGGAAACCAATGTGCTCTACGGCGGAACGCGCGGCAAAACGGATTCCCACATCGCCCTGGCGCGCAGGCACGGCTTCACTTTCGCGCCCATCGACATCCTGGATGCAAGCGGTAATTTGGCCTACGATTGCGAACTGCCCCATTTCAGCAAGGTCTATACAGGCAGCCACTTTGAGGACTACGACGGCTACCTCATCTTCTCCCATTTCAAGGGCCACGGCCAGGCGGGCTTTGGCGGCGCCATCAAAAATATCTCCATGGGCCTGGCCAGCAAGGAGGGAAAGCGCTTTCTGCACCGCGGAAACTATCCAGTCTACGATCAAAGCAAGTGCATCGATTGCGGCCTCTGCGTGCGGGCCTGCCCGGAAAGCGCCATCACGCTGGACCCGGTAAATATCGACCACCTGGACTGCACGGCATGCGGAAAATGCATCGCCACCTGCCCAGTGGGGGTTTTCCAGACCCCGCCGCGCGGCCAGGACGGTTTTCTGGAACGCTTGGTGGAATACACCAAGGTGCTCACGGAGAAAAAGCCGATGGTCTACATCAACGTTCTGGCCAACATCAGCTCCGTCTGCGACTGCTTTTCCAACGCGCCACGGCCCTTTTTGCCGGATATCGGGATCCTGGCCTCCACCGACCTCGTCGCCATCGAAAAAGCCAGCCACGACCTGGTTGACAAGGCCCACAACTGCGACGACGCTTTCCTGAAGGAGATCTCAGTCTCGGGAAAGCGCCAGATATCCTATGCCGCGGAACTGGGTTTGGGGAGCACGGAATACCGCCTCATCGACATTGATAGGTAAACAATCCTGCTCTAAGCCAGGGGCCTGTAAAACAGCAGCTTCTGCTCGCCGGGAAATTCCTGATAGGCGTCGGCGATCGCCTGGCGCAGTTCGCAGCCTTGCTTCAGATAGAAGCGGACGGCGGCGCTGTTGTTGTTTTGGGTTTCGACCTTAAGTTCCCTGCAGCCGCGTTTCCGGGCCCAGTCCAGAGCGGTTTTTTCCGGATCAGGAATTCACCCCTGGCTTCAGGAGAAGGGCTGATTTCCAGGGTCGAGCGAGCTTCAAAAGCGATGGAAATCTCGGCCAGTACAGCGATCCGGGTGATGGGAACTTCGACTATCTGCATCGGACGACCAGCTTTAGAAGAGTCTATTTTCCTATGCTTTGACCTTCGCGGCCAGTTTCTCCAGATAGACCGATCTCATCTGCTGGCTGGCCAGGGCCTGTTTGAGCGGAGGCAGTTTCAGGATAACGCCCAGGATCGCAGCCAGCCCGAGTTTCCAGATCCGGGCTGCATCCCTGGCGGTAAATGGTTTGATGGGCAGTTGTGCCACCAGTTCGGCTTCCCTTTTGCTAAAGAGGATCGCGAGGATCCGATACAGGGTTTCGGAAGGCGGAGCGCCCTGGGGAAAGCGGTTCAGGCGTTCCTGAAGCTGCTGGTAGGCGGATCTGGCGGTGTGATGCGACATCTGTGCTCCGTTGGAAATATATTCTTCTAATTTAAATCTATGCCGCCTGGCGGGAAAGCCAAAGGGAAACTGGTCTTGATTATTTTCCCGACCTCGGCGCAAAAAAATAAGAGAGTAAACCCCTTTTTGAAAATAGTCTAGAGTATCCGAAAAACCCCTCCCAAACTAACTTACAGACCACACCACCTCCACCATGCCAGCAGTTTTGTGGAAATATTTCCACAATTTAGGGGGTCTGTGAAGCCCCATCAATAAAGGGTCTGTGGGACCCATGCAGCGGAAACCCTGTCCAGATAAAGCTAAAAACTGGCAAAGAATTATCTTGACATAGGTCACACAATTCCTAATTTATTGACACAGACCCAAAGAGATAGACCTAAGTAGAAAAAGAGACCCAAAGCAAATAAGGAGGAACAATGAAAAACATTGTCAAAATTGCTCTGTTGATGTCTGTTGCACTGGTCCTGCTGGCAGCTTGCGATTCCAAGCTGACCATGCTGGATACGAGGGGCAACGACATCGCCAAGGAAGGGGGAGCTGGCCAATACTACAATATCTGGGTTGGCCAGAACATCGGTGGGACCGTCTGGGTCCACAATGACCCCAATTACCTGTATCTGGAGTATACCTTGTATGAGCCCTGGCTCATCACTGAAAGCAAGGTCCACGTCGCAGCCAATTACGCGGGCATCCCCAAAAACAAGCAGGGAGTCCCCATCCCCGGTATGTTCACCTATCACCAGCCGGTTGATCCGCCCTCGGCGACCTATATCCATGCCATACCCATGACCTGGGGTTGCGGGCAGCCGATGGTCATCGCGGCCCATCTGGACATTTCGCAGTTCGTAGACGACACACTTGTCCCAACCGAGACCGGCTGGGGCGGAGACACTCCCGGTGGTAGCAACCGCTGGTGGTACTATATCGAGTATGTCTGGGAATGTTACGGGACTGGCACGGAAACAGCCTGGGCACGGATGTATGATTATGAAGATCCGCTGTTCGAGTACCAACCCGGCCACGGAGGCGGCAACTGGGCGACCTTCGTGATGCTCGATTCTGATGCGTTTCCCCAAACCTTCCCCATCTATGCCGGCCAATACATCGATGTGGGCACCGCGGACGTTTGGGTGGAGGATGGAGACATCAAGATCGACATCAACCTGGACGATCCCTATTTCGTGGATGAGCACCATGTGCAACTCTATGCCAATCCGCCCAGCGGCAATCCCGCGCCAGGCCTGTTCTTAGTGAAGGGCGGGGCTATCGATGACGATTACGTGATTTCCTATCCTTGGAACGGAAGGGATAACTACATGGGCCTGCATCTGGTCGTGGGAGGCTTTCCCATCTCACCGGACAAGTGAATCTGAACTTGTAAATCCTGAAACCGCCGGACTCACTTCCGGCGGTTTTTTCGTCCTTGGCCCGGGAACAGGTATTTCTGCCCAATAGCCTAGGCTATTCCCAATTCATTGACCATCAACATCTTGCCTGATTGATCCATCCTTGCCCCTCAGATGGCTCCCCTTATCATTACGGTGTCAATACGGACTCAATACGGACTAAGTCCGTAATGAGTCCGTATTGATAGCGTATTGATAGGGAGGGCGAAGGTGGAAAATTTCGCCCCGGGCAGGCTGGGATGGAGCGCCACGCTGGAGTCGAGCCCGCCCTTAATCACCGATTCCGCTGAAGACCAGGCAGGGAAGAAATGTGGCGGGCATGGACTCCAGCAAAACCGATCATCCGAGGTGGAGTCCGGAGGACGGCAGTGCATTAGCACGGTATGGAGCGCAGCGGAATGCCGTGACTACGGCGGTATGATCCCAATGATTAAATATCCCCACCCCCACCCCCATTGGCGGGACGCCGTCCCGCCAATGGGGGTGGGGGTGGGGTAGGAAAAACAATCATTTTATCCGCCACTATCACGGCATTCCGCTCCCTGTCCCGCAAACTCGCTGCGCTCTTTTGCGGTCCCGCGTCGCTCCATACCGTGCTAATGCACTGCCGTCCTCCGGACTGGCTCCGTGATCGATTACCTACTCATCCCCCGGTGTCACGGCATTCCGCTCCCTGTCCCGCAAACTCGCTTCGCTCCTTTGCGGTTCTGTGTCGCTCCATACCGTGCTAATGCACTGCCGTCCTCCGGACTGGCTCCGTGATCGATTACCTACTCATCCCCCGGTGTCACGGCATTCCGCTCCCTGTCCCGCAAACTCGCTGCGCTCTTTTGCGGTCCCGCGTCGCTTCATACCGTGCTAATGCACTGCCGTCCTCCGGACTGGTTCCGTGATCGATTACCTACTCATCCCTTGGTGTCACGGCATTCCGCTCCCTGTCCCGCGAACTCGCTGCGCTCTTTTGCGGTCCCGCGTCGCTTCATACCGTGCTAATGCACTGCCGTCCTCCGGACTAAACAAGATCTTTGGAGACCTGATATCCACCTTAGGTGTGGTTGACGCCGCTCTGCCATGTAACGGTGATCCTGGAGTCCATGCGGGCCGAAATCAGCTCTTGTTCCTAATAAATGAAGCTCCAGACCGGCCCGCTCGACTCCAGGAGCGACTGTCCTTGTATCCCGAATGAATACCTGTAACCCATCAGGCTGAAGTCCATATTGTATTATCCCTTTGATCCTGCATCCCTGATCCATTCACAAAGGCAAAAAAAACCCGGGCGTAACCCGGGCCTGTATGAACTTGGGGTTTTGGTTTAGAGTTTTTTCATCATGTAGAAGACCTGGAGGCCTGCTCCGATGGTCAGTTTGCTTTGTTCGTTGTCGCCGGAGCCATCACCGCCGTAGGAGCCGAAGCCCATGTCATATTTGGCGCCGAGGTCGAGGAACACGTTCCTGGCGATGGGCAGAAGGTATCCGGCCTTGACGTTCAGGAAGGTGGCAGACACGCTAAAATCTTCGCCGAAGTATTCATCGCTTTCGGATTGGTACATTATGCCAGCGCCGGCATAGATGTTGCCAAAGAAATATCTGGCGCCCGCGCCGATGCCGAAGGCCGACCAATCGTCGTTATCCATCTGATATGCCAGGTTAAGGTCCAAGGCCAGGTTGTCAATGATGAGGTAGCCAACCTGAGGGTTGATCGTCAGCAGGGTGGAAGCATCCGCGTCGGAATTGTATTTGTAGGAAGTATAGGAAATGGTTCCGCCGGGATTGATCGTTCCCTTCGGGAAAGCGAACGCGGCCGTCACGGCCATGATCACGATTAGTATCAGTAGTCCTTTTTTCATTTTAAAAACCTCCTGGTTTTTTCTTACAAAATAACGCGATAGCCGCGGAGAGCCAAACAAAAAATGTTGGGGGCCTTTTCCGGGGTACTGGCTGTTTTCCGGTCTCTCATTGCAATTAATTGAACGGCAGCGCTTTGTGGTTAAGATAATATCCTATCTGATTGGTCTGATATTTTTGCTATCCATCGCCGAATAAGGACGGATCAAACCTGGCGTCAAAAAAAGGGCGCGCGGCAGAACCACGCGCCCCCGGCCCTACATCAGTCCAAGCCTTATCTCGTTCTTTCGAAAGGATGGAGGTGCCTGGGGCTGTGGTATTCATCCCCGCCCCGGACCAGGTTCAGAGGATAGGCGGACAGGTGCACGAGTTCTGTTTCCCAGAAGAGGGCCGATCCGATCAGCGCTTCGCCTTCGAGGCGCAGGTCTTCGCCCAGCCCGACGCTGCGGAAGCCGGATACGCTGCCCTCCTGGACGCGCTTGAAAAGCTGCTCCAGCCTGGCTTCAGGGCATTCAGACCGGGGCAGGTTGCGGCCCGCCACGTCGATGGCGTAGCTGCGGATGATCTTGGCATGGATGTCTTTCCAGACAGCGGGATCGCCCACGAAATCGAGCCCGGAAAAATGGCCACCGATCTCCGCGAGGATCCCGCACTGCCCCTCCAGCAGTGGGAATGAGGCGCAAAGTTCGTCCAGGTCTTTCCCACGCCCCAGATAGACGTCCTCCATCGCCGCCGTGCTGGAGCGGATCCCATGCTCCGCCTGCATTTCGTCGATCCCGTCCCAGACCCTGCTCTGGTTGGAGCGGAATTCGCCCCGCTCCTTGAGGTTGAG
This sequence comes from Candidatus Syntrophosphaera sp., assembly GCA_019429425.1. Taxonomy (NCBI): domain Bacteria; kingdom Pseudomonadati; phylum Candidatus Cloacimonadota; class Cloacimonadia (SeqCode); order Cloacimonadales (SeqCode); family Cloacimonadaceae (SeqCode); genus Candidatus Syntrophosphaera; species Candidatus Syntrophosphaera sp. The sequence continues at coordinate 768 of JAHYIU010000027.1, read as the reverse complement.
GCTCACATCCGCCATCTTGCTGCATTTTAGCTGGTGGGAGAGCACGTTGCCGGATTCCTCAAAATGGCTCGACCTGTAGCTCCATCTGCCTGCCTCGGTGCAGCTTACCGGGATGACCAGCTCGCTTTCCCCGGCCACCAGGACGCTGGCGTTGAGCACCCTGTTCTGTTTGGCGCCGCGCAATTCCTCGCCATCCAAGAGCAGGACCGGGATTTTGCCGCGGTTCAGCACTTTCAGGTTCGGCACGCTGCCGCCTTCGCTGACCTCGGAGATCTCGATCGCTCCTTGCTTTAGCGCCTCGCGCAGTGAGATGTATTGCCTCTGGGGCGCGGTCTTGCGGAACACGGGAAGGATTGCCAGACCACCCGTCGCCTGGCTTTCGCGGGCGAAAAAGCCGCTCAAATTGTCACTCAGTGTCTGTTTCATGGTGTTACCTCCATCGGTAGTCGATTTATTGTAGCCTTCCTTTATCTGCTTAATGGGCAAAAATGGGCTGGGTCTGACAGATATTTTTCAAGGCATACCCCCAAAAAAGTGGCATGCTAATGTTATAATCACTTACCTTAAAACGTATAACCTATACATTATGTCCATCGGTTGAATGATTTGGGTCATGTGCGAAAATACATTCCAAGACACGTTGAGGGCTTGAGGCATTGTTTGGCATTACTTTTTGATTTTAAGCTCACAGAAGCGAGATTTCGAAGTCGCCGAATGCAAAAAGATGGACAAAAATGTGGTCTAACAAATTGATAAGAAATATCTTTA
>JAHYIU010000026.1 GCA_019429425.1 Candidatus Syntrophosphaera sp. | reverse complement strand
CCCCCTCTTCGTCCAGGCGTTTCCACATTCGGAAGGCGGCCATCATGTCGCCCACGTGGAGCGGAATGACCGGAGTGCAGGATGTACCGGTGTTGTAGCCCATGGCCTTGAATTCCTGCATCATGTAATTGGTGTTGTCCCAGAGTTGGGCAATGCGTTCGGGCTCTTCCTCCATGATCTTGATGGCCTCGAGCACGCTGGCCGTGGAGGCCGGAGGCAGGGACGCGGAAAAGATGAGGGCGCGGGATTTGTGCTTCAGATAGTGGATCATGTCTTCGTCCGCGGCGATGAATCCGCCCACCGAGGCCAAGGATTTGCTGAAAGTTCCCATGATCAGGTCCGTATCCGCGGTGAGGCCAAAATGCGCCGCAGCGCCGGCCCCCATCTTGCCCAAAACGCCCAGGGAATGGGCTTCGTCCACCATCAGGCTGGCGTTGTGTTTTTTGGCCAGGGCCACGATGTTGGGCAGGTCCGCGATATCGCCTTCCATGGAGAAGATCCCGTCCACTATGATCAGGCTGTTTTTCCCGTGGATCTTATGCAGCGTCTGCTCCAGGGATTTCATGTCGTTGTGGTTATAGCGCAGCATGGTGCCCTGGGAAAGCAGGCAGCCGTCGATGATCGAGGCGTGGTCATACTTGTCCGTGATCATGTATTCATTCTTGTTCACCATCGCGGAGATGGCGCCGACGTTGGCCTGATATCCGGTGGGAAAAGCGAGCGCGGCTTCCTTGCCCACGAGCTTGGCCAGTTCCGCTTCGAGCTGGATGTGGATGTCCAAGGTCCCGTTGAGGAACCTGGAACCGGCGCAGCCGCTGCCGTATTTCCTGACCGCCTGGATCGCGGCTTCCTTGACACGCGGATGGATGGTGAGCCCCAAATAGCTGTTGGAACCCATCATCAGCATCTTCCTGCCGTTGCACATCACCTCTGTGTCTTGTTCTGAAGTTATCTCCCGAAAATAGGGATAGTAGCCCAGGGCGATCGCCTTTTTGGCATCCTGGAAACTGTGGCACTTATCGATTAGGCTCATTCATACCTCTTTAGAGTAGTCGGAATTGTTTTAGATTTATGTAAAGTTCTTTGACCAGGCTGTAAACCATGAATACGAGGGGAACGGAGATCAGCATCCAGATCACGCCGCCAAAATAGCCCCCGGCCAAAACGGTGAGCAGCACCAGCAGCGGATGCATCCTGATAGTTTTGCCGATCACCGTGGGATAAACGATGTAGTTATCCAAACCCTGGACAATAAACATCGCCAGGGCCACCCAGACCGCCATGATGGGCGGAAATCCCGTCAGAAAAACGGTCAGGACCGCGATTATGCCGCCGATCCAGGGCCCGATGTAGGGAACCATGTTGGTGATGCCGGCGATGATGCCGATCACGATGGCATAGGGCACGCCCACGATGGTGAGCGCGATGGTGGACATGATGCTCACGGAGAGCATTTCCAAAAGGATCGCCCGCATGTATCTGCCCACCGTCTCATCCACCTTGTTCAACAGGATCAGGGCCAGTTCGAAATACCTGCCCGGCACCAATTTGACGATCGCCTGACGCAGCTTCTGCTTGTCGTTGAGGATGAAGAAGCCGAAGATGGGGATGGTGAAGATCACCATGATCGCGTTCACGATCACCGGATAGTTGTCAAACAGCAGCTTGGGCAGTTTCCAGATCTGGGCGCTGGCCGATTCGATAAAGTTGACAAACTTCCCCGCCAGTTCCATCTGCGGGATATTCACGTCCAGCTTCAACAACATCTCATACAGGGGCTGGATGAAAGGCAGTTCCAAGATGATCTCGCTAATGGGCCTGTCCGTCCTGCCCAGCAAGGTGATGAACTGGTTTCCCTCCGCGATCAGGCGGGGTATGAACCACGCAGAAAGCCAGGCAATGATCCCGCCGATCAGGGCATAAACCAAAAGAATGGCAAGCCAGCGCGGGATCCGTTTGAATTCCAGACGGGTGACCAAAGGATCCAGGATGTAGGCCAAAACGATCGCCAGCAGCAGTTTAACCAGGATGGAGCTGTAGAAGATCAGCGCGGCGATCGCCACCACGGCCATCAGGACAATGAAGATCAGCCTGGTCCAGTTCATGGCTGGCTGGTTGGCGCCGACTCCAGCAGATATCTGTCCAGAAAACGGCAGCATGCGGCCAGGAGTTTGATCCCCAGCGCGCGGTTCTTGTTCACCAATTCCCAAAAATCCCGCTCTGATAGCGCCAGCAGGCTCACATCGGTCAGCGCTGTGGCTGTGCTGAGCCGCTTTGCTTGGTCGAAAAGATCGATCACGCCGATGAATTTGTGCCTTTTCAAAACCTGGGGCCCTCTGCAGTTGGCAAATCCACTGACTTGCACCTCGCCGGCCACGATGAAATAAATCACCTCCAGCGGAAAGCCCTCTTCGAAGATAAGCTCGCCAGCCTTGAACTCGCGGCTGTGCAGATACTTGTGGACCAGACGTAGCTCGTAGGCGCTCAGTTCCTTGAACAGCGAATAATGGCGCAGTTCCATATGTTTGGCCGGATCGCCGTACCATTTTTTAAGCAGGGTCAGGATCTTGCTTTCCAAGCTTCCTCCTTCATGAACTGATCAGGGGCACAAACGTGCAGCCGCCATGTTCAGTGACGATGTATTCGTTGTTTTGGCGCACAACGCGGTTCAGGTCTTGATAACGGCCTTTGCCGACCGGGACAACCATGATCCCGCCCTCGGCCAATTGTTCCTTCAGGCGCTGGGGGATCCCGATCGCCGCGGCGCTCACGACTATTTTGTTGAATTCCTTGTAGGGCGGAAAAGCTTTCTGCCAGCCCTGCGCGCCGTCGCCGATGCGGAAATGGATGTTCCGGTAGCCCTCATCGCGCAGCACGGACTGGGCTTTCAGGGATAGCGGCTCGAGGCGCTCTATGGTGCAGACGTCCCGCGCCAATTCAGCCAGCAGCGCGCTCTGATAGCCGCTTCCGGTGCCGATCTCCAGCACCACGTCCTCTTCCTTCAGCTCCAGATATTGGAGCATGATGGCGATCATCAGCGGTTGGGAGATCGTCTGGTCCAGATCGATCGGCAGGGGCTGGTTGCGATAGGCGTAATCCCGGTATTGCGGCAGGACGTAAAGCTCCCTGGGAACCCTGGCAAAGGCCGCCAGCACCCGTTCGTCGGTGATCCCGGTCCGGGTCAGTTCCTGCACCAGCAGGGCGCGTTGGTCCTCAAACCGCATCAGTGCTTCTCAAACTGCAAAAGTTCGTTCTCTTCCAGCCATTCCAGGATGCCGGGAAAGGCTTCCCCGTGGGTGAGCGTCATGCCCAGCGGGGTGATGGAGACGTAGTTTTCCGCGATCGCCTCGGCGTCCGTGCCTTTCTGGATCTCCCAAGAGGGCAGGTCTCCGCCGATGCGGTAGATGAAACCATCCTGAAGTTCCTCGACGATGCTGATGAAATTGTAATATCTGCGGTGGCCAGTCGTGGTGAGGCGCACTCCGTTTATCTGCTCCGGGGCGGCGTTGGGGAAATTGATGTTCAGGATGCCGCGCGGTGGGACCAGTCTATCGACCCCCATTTCCAGCAGCTTCACCATCCACCCCGCAGCGGTGTCGAAATTCTGGCCCTGGTAGGAATTGATCGAGACGGCGATGGCCTTGTTGCCGAACAGGCTGGCTTCCAGGGCTGCGGCCACCGTGCCGGAATAGAGGACGTCCTCGCCCATGTTCTGGCCGCGGTTGATCCCGGAGATCACCAGGTCCACGGGCTCCGTCAATATGCGCTGGGTGGCGATCACCACGCAATCCACCGGGGTGCCGTCCACGCTGTACTCATTGGCCGCCAAAGCCTTGAGCCGCAAGTCCTTGCGTAAAGTGATCGAGTGCGAGGCGGCGCTCCGTTCCTGGTCCGGGGCCACGATTATCAGTTCGTGCCCGGCCTCGCTCAGATGCGCGGCCAGGGTCCTGATTCCCGGCGCGAATACGCCATCGTCATTGGTCAGCATGATCCGCATTGGCTTTCTCCCTAATTAGCGACGCTGCTTTTTTATTTTAACATATAAATTATCGTTGCCAGGATGATCGCGAGCAGGAGCAAAATGAGCCAGTTGTCCCTGATAAAGAGCACAACCCTGTTCCGCCGCCTGCGTTTCCGCCTGCCGGTCCCTCGCTGTTCGGGCTTTTCTTTTGGGCGCACCGGCCTGTGCCTTACCTTGGTTTCCAGGTAAACGCGTTGCGCGTCGGTCAGCCATTTCTTCCTTCCATCGCCCATCAGATACGGTGTGTAACCCAGCGTGAGGTAGTGCTTCCTCTGAAGCTCGGATACCCCTTCAACGCTGGCTGGATCGAGTTCTTGGACGATTAAGTGCTTGCTTTTGCTCATTGATTATCCTTGTTTTTGTATGTATTTTTAAGCAAATCATTCTGTCAAGTACTATCTCACGCGCATCGTGGAGCCTTATTGGGAAACGCTTCTGCAACCGCTCAGCCCACTTCCCGAGCGAGGGATCCACGTCTGGCGATCTCCCGATCTCAGCACCCGGCAATTCAGAGCTGTTTTCGTATCTTGCAGCATAATTCACCTTGAGTATTTGATTCCATTGATAAAGAAGAGTTTACAGCCTTCTCTTTCGGTTCTTCCCCCAGCTGGCTCCCTTTATCAATACGGTGTCATTACGGACTCATTACGGACTTTGTCCGTAATGAGTCCGTAATGATAGCGTAGTGATAGGGAGGGAGTAGAAGATCAGTTAGAACTGGTAGCTTGTGTCATCCAGTGTCATCCCGGGCTGCGAAACTGGGTGAAAAGGGAGTTAAGGGTCATGAAAGTCCTGTAGGGACGATATTTTAGATAGCACAATAACCCTAAACATGCCTCCTGAGTCCCGTGGGGATGACATATTGGGAAGCATCATACTCGCAGCCCCCCAATGAGATAGGTATCTGAAATGTCGTCTCTACGGGACTCACGCAAACAGTAGCTATCTGTAATTCTGTCCCTTCGGTACTATGAGCTGAGTTTTCACACAGCCTCCTTGACCCGGGATCCAGCCAGATAAGCTGCTCTTCCTGGTCCAGCACTGGCGGAAATGGGTTTGTGGAAGTCTTGCCAACCCCAGGGAAAAGAGGCTCAAAGCACTAAAATACGAAGACAAGAACCCCCTCGCTCCGGAGCCTGTCCCAAGATTTATCGGGTTTCGGCTTGAAAATTGTATGTTAATGACAAGAAATCTTCACCTATTGGAGTTTTGACTTATGCCCAGAGTCCCGCGGCTTGTTAAGAACTTTGTTTTGGCACTTCTCTGCCTGCTTCCGGCCCTGCTTTTCGCCCATCAGGACCTGCCCGGCGATCTGTTCAACGATTTTGGCAGATTCACCGAAACTGATCCCCCAGCCGGCCCGGTGCGCCCCATCGCGGAATTTGAGCCGGCCTCGCACGTCCTGATCCGCTATCCGCTCGGCATTCCCGTCTCCCTTGTGGCCCAGCTGGCCAATACCGCGCAGGTGGTTTGCATCGTGTCCTCTGCCACCGTGCAGAATCAGGCCACGACGGCCTTCACTTCCGGCGGGGTCAACATGGCCAACGTTTCCTTCCTCATCGCGGCCACGGATTCCTATTGGACGAGGGATTACGGGCCCTGGTTCATTTTTGACGGAAATGACAACTATGGCGTGGTGGATTACCGCTACAACCGGCCCCGGCCCAACGACAACCTGATCCCCCAGGTCTTTGCCAACCAGAACGGACTGGATTATTATGGCATGAGCCTCTACCAGACCGGGGGCAATTACATGACGGACGGGATCAACACCGCGGCCCAGACCACCATCGCCTACAGCGAAAACTCCTCCCTCACCCAGGCCCAGGTCAATGCCCGGATGCAAGCCTACATGGGCATCACCAGCTATCACGTGCTGCCTGATCCGAACAACACCTATATCGACCACATCGACTGCTGGGGAAAATTCCTGGCCCCGGACAAGGTCCTGATCCGCAGTGTGCCAACCACCCACGCCCAATACAACGCCATCGAACAGACCGCGGCCTATTTTGCCAACCTGAATTGCGCCTGGGGCTATCCTTATAAAGTCTACCGCGTGAACACGCCGCAAAACCAGCCCTACACCAATTCCCTGATCCTGAACAACCGGGTCTTCGTGCCGATCATGAACGGCTCCTACGACGCCGCCGCGCTGCAGGCCTATCAGGACGCCATGCCGGGATATGAGGTGGTCGGAGTGGCCGGCGCAGCCTCAACGCCCTGGGAATCGACTGACGCCCTGCATTGCCGCGCTCACGAGATCCCGGACCAGAACATGCTCCACATCAGCCACATGCCCTATTGGGGCACGCTGGACGAGGTTTCCGAACTGGTTTTCAGCGCCACGGTCAAGGCCCACAGCGGCCAGGCGGTGCTCCAAGATTCCACCTTTGTGGCCTATAAGGTCAATTCCGCGCCCTGGCAAAGCGCCTTGTTGACGCATCTCGGCGGAAATGACTACGCTGCCACGCTTTCAGGCTTCGCGCCCGGGGACAGCATCCGCTACTACATCCATGCCGCGGACGCATCCGGCCGCTCTATCAGCCATCCCTATTTAGCGGCCCTGGACCCGCACGTGTTCACCATCTACGCCGATACCGAAAGCCCCCAGATCACGCACAGCCCCCTGGACCAGATCGGCAACGAACCCGCCGTATTTTTCGCCACGGTGACAGACAACCACGGCGTGGCACAGGTGAGCCTGCGTTACCGCGTTGACGACGGAACTGTGAATGTGGCACCCTTCGAGGACATCGGAAACAATGTCTGGTTCTGTGCGCTAGACCCCGCCTTCAACTCCTGGGACCTTGTTTTCCACTATCAGATCGAAGCCTCCGATACAGCAGATTCACCCAATCTTGCTTGGTACCCCGGACAGGATGAATGGATCTCGGTCCCGATCGACTTTGTGGCCAATAACGACGATCTGATGCCGGATTCCGGCCCGGCGGCTTTCGCGGTTTACCCCAATCCCTTCTCTTTGGGCTTATCCTCCACTCTGACAATAGAATACAAAATGTGGTCAAATTTACCACCCCTGTTGAAAATTTTCAACACGAAGGGTCAGCTAGTAGCTGACATCAAAGCCGAATACTCCCATCCTGACGGAACTAAATACCTGTGGCACGGAATCGACAAGCAGGGGCGCCAGGTGGCTCCCGGGATATATTTTTTACGCTTGAGGTCCGAGTCTAACTCACTGACTCGCAAGATCTTAATCCTTAAATGAGGGCATGTGGAAATTAATCAACAGAAAAAAACGAGAAAAAGCCAAAATAAAGCTTGACAGTATCACCGGACTTTTTAAATATGAAATCAGCCTACAGACCCTACATAGAATGCCCTCCGAGCAGTGGGGATGCCGCCCGGCATTCCCCACTGTATTTTTTTAACCACAAATTGGAGAACCAATGAAACACCTCTTCCCCCTCGTTCTGATCATCCTGTTCAGCTCCATCCTCAGCGCGCAGCGCATGGTAGTGCGCATCGACGCACCCAGCTCCGCACTACTGGAACGTTTCCTCCTGGAAGATGCCGACATCGCTTCCTACCAGCCCCAAAGCCATCTCGACCTCGTTGTCACTGCCGAAGAACTGGAAGCGCTGCGCCGGGAATTCCCCCTGATCCGTATCACCCAGACAGAGGCTCAACTTAAGGAAAATCTGCGCCCCGCGCGGGACATCCCCGGCTATCGCAATTACGCGCAGCTGGTGAGCGAACTGATGACCCTGCAGGCCCAGTATCCCGGCCTGATGCAGGTTTCCGCGCTGGGAACCGGCTGGGGCGCCGTCTACGCGGGCCAAGGCCTGCCCGCCTACCAGGATTTCGACCACGAAGTCTGGGCGGTGAAGGTCTCCGCCAACGCCGATCTGGACGAGGATGAGCCGGCTTTTTACTTCATTGGCGAGCATCACGCGCGCGAACCTTTATCCACAGAGGTCTGTATGGGCATCCTGATCCACCTGGTCGAAAACTACGGGACCGACCCGGCCGTGACCGCGATCATGAACAGCAGCGAGATCTGGATCATACCCTTGCTCAATCCGGACGGGCACAAGATCGTGCTCGATGAAACCGATGTCTGGTGGCGCAAGAACATCCGGGACAACAACTCCAACCAGGCTTTCGACCATCAGAGCTACGGCTCTGGCTACGACGGGGTGGACCTGAACCGCAATTATCCCTATAAATGGGGCTACACCAGCGCCACCGACGACATGAGCTCCGCCACCTACCATGGCCCCGAGGGCTTTTCCGAGCCTGAGACACAGATCGTCCGCGACCTGCTCCTCTCCAAAAGATTCCTGGCCGGGATCGGTTATCACACCTACGGGGAACTGGTTTTGTACCCCTATGGTTACGTGAACGGGATCGCCGCTCCGGACGAGGCCGAATTGCAGACCCTGGCCTTTGAAGTGGCGTCCCTGCTGCCCAAAATGTCGGGCAGCGGTAACTATTCCCCCGGCCCTTCCTGGGGCTTGTATCCCGTGAGCGGCAGTTTCGACGACTGGGCCTATGCCGAGACTGGAGCTTATTCTTTCACGATCGAAATGGCGACCGAGTTCATCCCCCCCGCTTCCGCGCTGCCCCAGATCGTGCAATATCAGGTCGCAGGCGCCATGGCCCTGATTCATAGGCAGCACTTCAAGATCCTGCGCGGGCATGTCACCGATGCCCTGACCGGAGATCCCATCGTGGCCCAGGTCTTCGTTGATGGCATCGACGACCATCCGGTCCACCGGACCCCGATCTATTCAGAATCCCAGTTCGGTTCCTACTACTACTTCCTCCCGGCCGGGCAACACACCGTCCGCTTCATCCGTCCCGGCTATGAGACCGCGGTCCGCACGGTCACTATCAGCCCCGTGATGCCCACCATCGAGGAGGTTAGCCTGGCCCCCAGCCCGGCTCAGGAACTCAGCATCCAGATCCTGGACGATTTCTTTGCGCCGGTGGCCGGAGCCGTGCTCAGCATCCTGAACATCACAGACGCTCAATACACATCGGACGCGCAAGGGAATATTGTCATCCCGGAATTCTATCCCGGCGAGTATCAGCTCAGGGTCTCCAAGCCAGGCTTTGAGACACTTAACATCATGCGCCCGGTCTACGCGACCTCGATCACCCTGCGCATCACCAGCCTGCCCCTGCTGACCGAGGATTTTGAAGAAAGCTTCAGCAACTGGACGGCCACGGGAAGCTGGAACAGGACAACGACCGACGCCTGGGAAGGCGCTTACAGCCTCACGGACAGCCCCGCCGGCAACTATCAGAACAACACCAACAGCACTTGCCGGCTCACCGCGCCGCTGAATCTGCAAAACATCGACAACGCCAACCTGCAGTTCATGCTCAGAACGATCCTGGCCCTGGACGGCGACAACCTCATCCTGGAATGCTCCACCGACGGCAGCAACTGGATGGTGTTGGATTTCTGGGAAGGCACCCGGGACTGGACCCTCCAATCCTACAACCTGAACAGCTTCATCGGCGGAGACCTGTATCTCCGCTTCCGGCTTTACACCGGTTCCTGGGGCAGGATGGACGGCGTTTACATCGATGACTTCAAGCTATATACCAACGCGGACGCTTCCGAGACTGAAGAAACAAGCGTTCCGCCGCTCGCAGTGTCCCTCTCCGCCTGCCCCAACCCCTTTTCCCAAAGCAGCAGCATCACCCTCAAAACCAATGCCGGACTGGACAACGCCAGCATCGGCATCTATAACCTGAGGGGACAGCTGGTGAAAAACCTGGGCAAGCAAGATCTCGGCAAGGGCACGCACACTTTCGTCTGGAACGGACTGGACAATAACGGCGCCCCCGCCGCCAGCGGGATCTATCTGGTGCGGGTTTTCGGACCCCCCGGGACCCTGGCGACAGCGAGGATCGCGCGGATCAGATAAGGCTCCCTTCCAAACCGGGCGCAACGCTTAGATCACTCGCCCTTACATTCTAAAGATCGGTTTCCTGCGCGTTTCCCGCCCGATGCCCGCCAGACGGGCGCTTATCCGGCGGGAAACGTTGGCGAAACGGACAGGCTGAATATTAGCTCGGTTTTCAAGCGTGCATCAAACAGAGCAGATCTCTGTCACCTGGATCAGCATGCCGTTATTCCTGGCCAGCGCTGCTCCTTCAGTTTGACCAATCCTCCCCGGCCAGGACCTTCAAGAACTTCTTGGCTGCCGTGGCCGCGGTCACGTAACTGGTACCAGTTACGGTATAAGGCGTCCCTTCAGCCAGGGGGTCTTCGCTGAATTTTACAACGTAATAGGTGGCTCCCTGGACCTGGTCCCAGTTCAGGATGGCCAGGGAACCGGAGATATTCAGCGTAACATTCCGGGGAATGAAATTGGCGGGGAAGGGCAAAACCTGGTGCTGGCTGATATTTCCCTGCTGGTCGCGGACGTAGACGTGCAGGCGGTATTGGATATCCTGGGTGAGGTGAACAGCCGAAGCGGCCAGGCTTTGGGTAACATCGGCCAGCGGAGGGTTGATGGGCAGATAGTATTCCAGGTCCGGATTCGCGTCGCCTCCCGAAAAACGCCAGCAGATGCGGCTGATGTCGGATGCCACGTTCGGCACGTAGTAAAAGAACCTGACCTGGTGCAGGCTGCCGTAGCCGCTGCCGTTCTCGGCATAGGCATGCAGGATGTGCAGGCCCGGCGCCAGGCCGATGGCGTGGCAGTCGATCGTGAAGTCCAGCACGGTGTGGGTGTTGTCGCCCAGGTAGGGCGTGGCCGGCACGCTCCAGACGCCGTCATCCTCGTCGTCAAAGTAATATCTGACCGCGGTCAGGGGCGGAACCAGAGTCGGGCTCTTGAACACGAAGCGCGGGTAATTGCGGCTCCACTGCCCCGTGGCGCTCTGGACGCGGATATACAACGTATGGAGCCCGTTGTCCAGCCCGGTTGTGGGGATCACATCCTCGCAGTAGATCACGGTGCTGCCGGTATAGGCCAGCGGAGTGGCACTGCCGTAGCCGGGATCCGTGTCGAACCAGTATTCCAGCCGGCTGATCGGCAGCAGGGACTGGGGCACCTTGAAGAACAGGCGCGAGTTGTTCTGGCTCCAGACCCCGTCCGTATCCCGGGCCCGCAGATAGAGGCGGTGCATGCCGCTACTGAGGGCGGGAAGGTCGATCAGGGCGTCGATCAGGATATCCTCTCCGGGAGTGAGGGCCAGTGCTGATCCGCTGCCGAAGCCGGGATCGGCATCGAAGTAGTATTCCACCCGATCGATGTCAGCCCCGGCCAGCATTGCCAGCAGGGACAATCCCGCTAAGATCAATATGGCGCGTAACATGGCGCACCTCAGTTGTTGGAACGGGCGCGCAATTGTATGGGGATGTTGAAGCCGGTGCTGGGGGCGTAGAACTCATAGATGGTGGGAATGGCGGGGATGCCGGACAGCTTGTAGGGCGTCTGGCCGCCGTAGATGCCGCAATCCACGCCGTTCACACCGTAGCCGATGGCCACCGAACCTGCTCCCAACTGCCATTGCCCGTCGGTAGTGCCCGTTCCCGCAAACACCGGCGTGGTCACATTGGTCAGGTTGTCCACTGGTGAAACGATGGTATCCCAATCCCCGGAGGTGCCAGCCAGAAACACATTATGGTGGACTGAGCAGTTGGCGTTCTTGTTCAAACTCGCCGCGCCCAAAGGCACCACGATGTTGTTATAAAACTCTGCATTTCTGATGATATGTTGGTAGCCACGGAGGACGCAATTGACGATGCTGCCGCTGCTGCTGTCATGCATGTAAATCGTTCTTAAGGTAGAGTTATTTTTGTAAATGTAAGAGTTGGTGATCAGGAAATTGATCGCGACGTTCTCAACAACAACTGCGTCATAGCTACCTGTTCCAATGAAGCATTGGGTCGCGAAGCAATTGGGCCCCTGAAGATAAAGCCTGCCGACGTAGCAGCGCTGAACCACGCAGCTGGCGGTGTTGAAAGACAACTGGGCATTGATCTGCAGGCCGGCGATCACGCTGCCCTGGCCACCGGCATTGATCGTGATGTTATTGATCTGCGCCGGGATCGGGTTCTGCTGCAGGCCGGCGTTCTCGTTCAGGAAGTAGCCGGGCCCGATGATGGTCAACCGTTTGTTGAAAGCGATGTCGGCATAGATGGTGGGTGCTCCGTAAACATAGAGCGTGTCGCCAGCCAGCACGGTGGCGTGGCCCACGGCAGTGCTTAAACTGGTGAAATCGGCCCCCATGTCGGGATTGCTGTTCACGTGCCAGATGGTGGCGCCCAGGCAGGCGCAGAGCAGGGAAACGACGAAAAGCAAAGCGGTTTGTTTCATCTTGGTTCTCCTTTGACCTGATTTTTGGTATGCAGTTGCATGAAGCGGGAATTGCGGAAGAATGTCAAGCAATAATTTGCAGATTTAACCCTTGACCTGTGGAATATTTTCGAATCGTCTGCCGATCTGCATATTCGATGCTTCTACCCGTGAGCCATAAGGCATCTTTGAGCTATTGAATACACCTCATCAAAGATCATATTAGGCAGGCCTTGGAGGGGCGAAGGCTGTTGACAAACCGGTTTTAACCGGTGCAGGATAATAGGCCCGGGATTTATCCCGGGTATTCACGAGTTTAAGCTTAATTTCCGCGAATTCCCCACTTCCTCCTCCAACACAGATCACATCTGTGTTGGAGGAGGGAGTGGGGTTGTTGTTCTGTTGTATGTGCATTCAAGCGCGATGGCTAAAGCTACCGCCTATATTCCTTCTCCCCACCTACGGCGGGGTTTGTCAACCGCCTGCGCCCCTCCGGGGCTTTCCCAATCCAAAGAACACCGTCCCCCTGTCTTTACAAAAACCCGTCTTCAGGTGGAGCACCTCGGGCCCAGCAGCCTCAAATGGCTGTTGGGCCGGATGTGGTCCTGCTGAAACCTGCCTAATGTTAAAAGGGGGAGGAAAGGGAGCGCACTTTGTCCAGATAGCCCGCCATGTCGAACTTGCGCCTCAGGCCGGCGGCGTTCATGTAGCGCACGCTGCCAAAGACCGGCCGGGACTGCCAGGGACGGTCGTGTTTGCCGAAGCACCAAGCGATGCCGGCGTAACTATTGGGATCGCTTCCGTCCAGCTGATACTTGTTGTTCAGCCAGGACATGAGGCTGAAGGCGGTCTCGGGATCGGGGGTCCATTCGATTATCTTTTTGCCCCAATACATGCGCAGGTAGTTGTGCATCTTGCCGGTTAACAGCATCTCCGTCTGGGCCGCGTTCCAATAGGGATCATCCGTTTGGGCGGATTCCAGTTCTTCAGGTGAGTACATGGCCGGACGCGGGTCCGCGAGGTGGTCGTTAAGGGTTTTCCTGGCCCAGAGCGGCACGCAGGTGTAGTCGTCGTAAGCAGCGTTGTAATGGCAGAAATTGCAGCTCAGTTCGCGGCGGACGATGAGTTCCTCCAGGAAGGAGGCCACTCCTGCCTGCAGGGGTTCCAGTCCGCTCTTGTCCTTGATCAGGCCGGCCGCCGCGTAGGCCGGGACCTCGCAATATTCCAGGACCCGGAGCGCGACCTCGAGCGCGGAGATCTGGCCGAAATGCAGGTAGGGGCTGAGATTGCTCTGGATGCCCAAAGAGGGATCGTTGCGCTTTTCCGCGTAGAGAGGCAAATTCTTGTCCAGAAAGAGTTCCAGATGTTTGACGGCCTCGGAATGCCCGCCAGGGAAATGACCGGAGCAAGGAACACTATCATCCAGTGCAAGATGTTGCCGGGCGAAGCCCAATAGGCCCTCTGTCCCTGTATCCGCTTTGCATAGAAGGTGCGGAATGTCTTTGGGGACTGACAGATCCTGGCCAGGCCGGGCTTGGTATTCCGGGAGGGGAGCCGGCTCCAGGAATTCCTCCAAATGGCGCAGGATCTTGCCCCGGATGGTCGCAGCAGCGTATTCCTCCTTGTCTGAAGCCGTGCGCACCGGCACGACCGCGTCGCTTTCCACTTCCAGATAAGCCTGGGTGTCCATCCTTGCCTGCAGGTCGGCGCGCCACTGCCTTTGCCAGCGCAGGTAGCCTTGGTCTGCGACCACGATGGGGTTTCCGGATGCCAGGGCAGCGATTGTCTTGCCCGGATCGCCGGCGCAGAGGTGAAACTCCAGGCCCAGGCGGTCCAGCTTGGCGGCCGTTTCAGCAAGGCCTTCCAGCATAAACTGGTAATGGCGCAGGTTGGCGTCGGGAACCCGGTCGCTGAGGACAAAAACCAAGCGGAGCGGCAGTTTGCGCTCATTGGCCAGGCTGATGGCCAGATTGAGGGCGTGGTTGGCCTCAACACGCTGGGCCTGCTGCATCCAATACAGCACGGAGCCATAATTGCCTTCCCGGGCTGGCAGCGTTCCGGAGATCCTTTCTTCCATCATCGATATTTCCTTTGAGTTTGCTGATGCGTATGGCGCGCATAGTCTTAAAGTACGGGATTTGTGTCAATGAATAATGAAAAATGCGGGGCTGGAATGGATATTGCATTAATGAAACTGAGGCAATGATGGCGAAGCCATGCCCGAAAACTGATACAGATAGCGTAATGAGGAATAGATGACTGTTTTACTACTGGCGACGATGATCCTGGTGGCCTACTGGGTGCACGAATACTGGCGGCACCAGCGCAACCTCTTGTCCATCCCTGTCAGGATCCACGTGAACGGCACGCGCGGCAAATCCAGCGTGACGCGCCTGATCGCGGCTGGCCTGCGGGCCGGGAACCTCAAGACCGTTGCCAAGATCACGGGCACGCTGCCGCGGGTGGTGCTGCCGGACGGTCGCGAAGCCGCGATCATCCGCCTGATGGGGGCCAACATCATCGAGCAGAAATACATTTTCCGCCATGCCGTGACCGAAAAGCCTGACGCCATCGTAATCGAGTGCATGGCCGTGAATCCTGTTTATCAGTGGATCACGGAGCGCAAATTCGTGCGCAGCACGATCAGCGTAATCACCAACTGCCGGGAGGACCACACGGACCTGATGGGCTCAACGGAACAGAGTATTACCCTGTCCCTGAGCAACACCATCCCCAGCGGCGGGGTCTGCTACACCGCGGAAAACGTGCATTTCAAACTCCTGGAAAAAGTGGCCCAGCACAGACACTGCCGGATCCAGCAGATCCGCCCCACGGACGTTACCCCGCAGGAAATGGCGCAATTCCGCTATATCGAGCACGCGGAGAACGTCCAACTGGCCCTGGCGGTCTGCGCCGAAGCGGGAGTGCCGCGCCCCATCGCCCTGCGGGGAATGCAGAATGCCAATCCCGATCCGGGCGCCCTGCGCAAATACATCATCCACGACGGACCCAAGACCGTCCATTTTTACAACGTCTTCGCCGCTAACGATCCCCAATCCACGGGACGCATCATCGACATGGTGACCGGGCAGCTCAGCAACGTGGAAAAGATCATCATCCTCAACAGCCGCACTGACCGGCTGTACCGTTCCCGGCAGTTGGTGGACGCGTTGAAGGACCTGGATTTTTCCTATCTCCTGCTCACTGGCGAGATCCCCGAAAAGGTTGAAGCCTATGCCCTGCGGGCCGGGATCCCCCAAAACAAGGTCATCCCTCTGGGAGATCCGCTGCCGGAGGTGATCTACCAAAAGGTTTTGGAACTCACAGGCAGCGAGTCGCATGTCCTGGGGATAGGCAACATGGCGGGCAAGGTCTGGTACGGCGCGCAGATCGTGGCGCATTTCAAACATAAGTCTAGAAAGCAAAATGAGGAACTAAAGTGGTTGAAACAATAATTCAGGCAGCCGTTGGCCTTGGTGTGATCATCAGCCTGATCTTCAGCGAGATGTTGGGCGCTTCGGCCGGCGGAATCGTCGTGCCGGGCTATGTGGCCCTGTATCTGGACAAACCCATGCAGATCCTGGGCACCTTGGTGGTCAGTTTGCTCACCTGGGCGATCATCCGGGTGATCAGCCAGTTCACGCTGGTCTTCGGTAAACGGCGCATGGTGCTGAGCATCTTGATCGGTTTCATCCTTGGCTGGGCCACCCGGCTGATGGTTGTGGAGAATTTCACGGTCTACACTTTCCAGATGCAGTCGATCGGCTACATCGTGCCAGGCCTGATCGCCAACTGGTTTGAGCGCCAGGGATTCATCAAAACGCTCACCACGATGGGCGTGGCGGCGATCCTGGTGCGGCTGGCCCTGATGGTCATTTTCGGCGGGGAGGTTTAGCATGTACCGTCCATCCTTGAAATCCGGCTGGTCCCTGATCCTGCTCTTCATCTTCAGCGTCATCCTCTATCTGATCGCCCAAAGCAGCTATGTGACAATCAAAGCCGACAACTACGAGAAAAAAGTGGAGGCTGCCACGTTGATGGCGTCTTTCATCGATACTTTGAGGGCGGAACAAGTGCGCCTGGGCATACCATTCGACCCCATCGACGATCCCGACCAGACCGGCCTGATCGGCGCCGCCCGCACCACCATCACCACTGACAGAGGATCGCTTTCAGACAAACAGGCGGCCCTGAATCCCAATCTGGCAGCCATCTTTGTGGAGGAATTTTCCAGAGCAGGACTCAAGGCTGGGGATTTCATCGCTGTTGGGATAACCGGTTCCAATCCTGCCGTCAATCTTTCCCTCTATGCCGCCATCAAGGCTATGGAACTAAAGCCATCCATCATCGTTTCCCTGTCCTCCGCCTCCTACGGTGCCAACCGCGAGGAATACACCTGGCTGGACATGGAAGCCATCCTCAAACGCAGAGGGCTCATAGATTTCGGGGCTGCCTACGCCTCTCTGGGCGGCAAAGACGACCTGGGGGTGGGCCTATCCGATGACGGAATCAAAGCCCTCCTTGCCGCGATGAGCCGCAACGGGGTCGATCCCCTGCTCGGTTCTACCCTGGAGGACAACGTCAAGGCACGCGAGATCGCCTACGCGCAGCTGCTTCCCCAAGGCAGCCGTTACAAGCTGTTTGTGAATATCGGACGGGGCCTGGCCAACGTTGGCAGCGAGCCCAACGCCAACCAGATCCTGGAAGGTATGAATCGCCGGCTGGCCGAGGAGACATTCGTCCCCGAGGGGATCATGATGGTCATGGCCAGGGAAAATGTGCCCGTCTTCAGCATGCAGCATGCCCAGCGCTGGATCCGGAGATACAACCTGCAAAGCACGACCGGCAACATGCCCGAACCGGGTGTGGGGCCCGCTTTCAGCCTGAAAAAACATAACGTCACCGTCGCGGCGGTTTGCCTTGTACTGCTGCTGGCCGCCATTATCGCGGTGATCATCCTGGACCGGCACGACCGCCATTTCATGTCCAACATAGTCGATCCCGACGAAGAACTATAGATTTTGGAGCATAGATGTTCAAACGAATCACCTTGATCCTCCTGGCGGTGCTTGGCCTGGCCAGTGCCGGCGCGAGGGTCAGAGCCCTTGAATTTGAGAATCCGGGCAGCCGCCGCCTGCTGAAAACTGAAGCTGGAAACCACTGGTACTATCGTTCCCGTCCGGAAAAAACCCTGACCCTGAACGTGGACGGGATCTCCGAGATCGAACTGCGTTCCTTTGCCATCGCCCGGATCAACAGGCCCCGGGTCATAGTCATTTCCGACACTGGGCGCAACACATACGACCTAATCCAGTCTGATATGCTGGATGGTTACCGCGCTTTCGCCCCGGTCAAGATTGCCGTTCCGCCGGGCAGCAAAACGATCCAGATCCTCTGCTACGAAAGAAGCATCTATTTCCGGGCTTTCCACACCCTGCCCCCAGCCCCCAAACCAAAAGCAGCCAAGGCCCCCAATCTCCAGATCCGTGCCCATGGCGGGATCCTGAGCGTAACCCACAACGGCACGGACAGCGATTACCACGTGTTCAATCCGTCCCAGAGCCTGAAATTCTCCCTCAACAACCAGCGCAACGGCATCGTCTACGTCCGGGCCCGCCTACTGGACCGCACCCTGCCTGAGTTTGAGCTCTACCGCAATGGCGAACTGGTGGAAAGTTATGAGTTTTCGCTGCTGCGCACCACCAAATACAAGGCCGTGGGGATCGACCACCTGACCACCGGCATGAAGCTGGAACTGCCTGCCAACAACGGTTCATCCGATTATGAACTACGCGCCGTGAGCGACCATCTCTTTCTGGCGCGTCCCCTGGTTTTAAGGGCAAATTGAGGACAAGGCATGCCTGAACCCCGCAAAGACCAAACGACCAAGATCATGCCGGAGCAGGAACCCGCTGGCTGCGATCAAACCACGCTCACCGAGGATCCCGAGACCGGCGGCAAAGAGGGTAAGAAGCCCGTTCCGCGGTCTCCGCGCAATTTTGTGCCCATCATCATGTCCCTGGCCCTCTTTTTCGGGCTGGGAACGCTCTCTCTGAACGCGCAAACGGAACTCGGACTTTCCCTGCAGACCACCTATTCGGACAATGTGTTCCAACTCTCCGAGTACGATCTGGACCGCTTCCAGCAAGCCCATCCCAATCTCGAATACGTCCAGACCACCGACGATCTGACCATCGCCGCCCGGGTCGATGTGGCCTATCCTTTCCGCTACAAATGGTGGAAATTCACTCCCTCGGTCACCGGCATTGTCTCCCAGAATGTCTCCAACCCCGACAAGCAGCGCCGGGACGCCCTCCTGCGCTTCAGAGTGGACCGCCATTACTGGAATTTCACCGCCCTCTACGGCTACTATCCCAACACCTATATCCGCAGCTATGTCGATACCGACGGCACCAGGGAACTCGAGCAATACGGCTATGAGCGCAACCTCTACCGCGGCGACCTGAACCTCAAGCCGCTGAAAAATACCACCTTCCAGCTCCACGCCCGCCATGAGCAGTATTTCTACAACCAGTACTGGACCGAGTTCGACGGCAACGCCACCACCCTGGGCCTCGGCCTTCGCCAGTCATTTCCGGCCTTCAGCGTTGGCGGGATCTACTACTACCGGGTTTTTGACAACACGAACGCCGATGATGAGGACAGCAGCTATGAAAGCAACATCTACCGCGGCGACCTGAGCCTGAAAGCCATGCCCCTGGATGAAAACAAACCCCGGGGCGCGACCTGGCATCCCAGCCTGGCGCTCTCCTATGAAGAAAGATTTTTCCAATCCGCCGACAATTGGTATGGCGGCAGGGTCTACAAGATCTACACCACCGAAGCCGGACTGAACTTCAAGCTTGATGCGAATTGGAATTTAATGCTTGACTACTCTCACATCTTCAGGAATGTAGAATCTCCTGTGGCCGCGGTCCGCAGAGCGCGGGAATACGGCGAAAACCGGATGTCAGCCACGGTGAAATACAGCTTTTAGGCGGAACGATGGATTTTAGAAAAGAAAGCGACCTGAAAAAGATCAAGGAATTCCTTGACCTCTCCGAAAACCACAAGATCGAATTGCGCCACTACAAAGACCCCGTCCTGGTTTGGGCCGTGGCCGACGGGACTGCCTACTACGCAATCTGGGAAAGCGAGCTGCTGGATAGGTTTGGGCTGGAAAACGTCGATGGATGGGATTTTGAAGAGGATCTGCTCTTTTGTCCCGACTGGATGGCAGAACCCGAAGAAGGAGAGGATGCAGACCTCGACGACGACGATGACGAAGACCTGGACCTGATCTGCCGTCTGAAAAACACGCCCGAGATATAGGCGCCTGCAGACCCATGCGGATCGCGATCATCGGCGGAGGCGGCTGGGGCCTGGCCCTGGCGAAACTGCTCAGCGAAAATTCACATCAGATCCTGGTTTGGGAACACGATACCCGGTTCCTGGACTCACTGCTTGAAACCCGTTCCAATCCTTTGCTCCTGCCCTCCGTACAACTTCCAGAGGGCATCGGTTTCACCGGCAGCTTTGCCGACATTGCCCAATTTTCGCCCCGGATCGTAATTCTGGCCACACCCTCGCAGTTTTTGCGCGCCACCCTGCAAAGCATCCCTCCCACCGATCAGGACAGGATCTGGCTGGATCCGGAGCTCCTGGCCGTGGTCAACGTCTCCAAAGGCATTGAGACCGGCTCACTGAAGACCATGAGCGAGGTTTTGCAAGAGATCCTGCCACCGCAGGTGCAGAACAGGATCTGCGCGCTATCCGGACCCAGCCATGCCGAGGAAGTCGCCCGCAGGATCCCCACCACCGTGGTCGTGGCCGGCACCGATGACGAACTCCTCCAAACCCTGCAAAACGTCTTCAGCAACAGCTATTTCCGGGTCTATCGCAGCCTGGACCTGGCCGGAGTGGAAATGGGCGGGGCGGTGAAAAACGTCATAGCCATCGCCGCCGGGATCGTGGCTGGGCTTGGCTTTGGGGATAACACCATGGGCGCGTTGCTCACCCGGGGCCTGGTGGAGATCCAGCGCCTGGGAATGGCCTGCGGGGCAAGAGCGGAAACCTTTTTGGGGCTTTCCGGGCTGGGGGATTTGGTCACCACCGCCATCTCCCAACACAGCCGCAACCGCTATGTGGGCTTCGAGATCGGCTCCGGGCGCAAGCTCCGGGACATAGTTGCAGAGATGAGCATGGTGGCTGAAGGCGCCGTCACCACTCTGTCCGTGTATCAGCTCGCCCGGCAAAAAGGCATCGAAATGCCCATCACCGGGCAGGTCTACGCGGTCCTCTATGAGGACAAAGACCCCCGCCAGGCTATCATCGAGCTCATGACCCGCGAATTGAAAGCGGAATGACCGTTCGGCACCAGCCACCCTACCCAACGCGCTATAAACAATTTCCCCTATCCTCAAGACTTTTCCGCTCATCAGACCGGGTTCGGGCTGATTGCAAACCCTGCCGCAGGCGGGGTGCAGGAATATAGGCGGCGGTTTTGGCCGTCCTTCATCAAGGCTAAGGCAGATACATTTCATTGCCCCACCCCCTCCCCAAAACACAGATCGAATCTGTGTTTTGGGGAGTAGGTGGAGATTCATGGAGCGCCTACAAACCCACTTCCATACCCGGGATAAATCCCGGGCCTGTTTTCCTGCACCGGTGAAAAAAACCGGTTTGTCGAAGCCTGCGCCCTCTCTGCTGATCCTTCTTAAGAGCCTTAAGTAACCCACTCGATCTGAAAGAGAGCCTTTAGTGAACCCAACATAGAATTCTTCATTCCCCTCCTCCATCTCTTTTAACCCTGATAATCACTTGTCTATCCACAGTCAATCACTTGTCAATAATAGACAAGTGATTGACTGTGGATAGTCAAGTGATTAACGCCGTCAAAGGAGAGCGGGCCGGGGTGGATAAAAGAGGAAAACTCGGTTCTGAAAAAAAGCATTGACTCATTATTGGGGCTTCAAAATGTGGTTAAATAGGAAAAAAGTAATGGAGAAACGACTCATTATCGCGATCGACGGACCCGCCGCCTCAGGAAAAAGCACGACTGCGCGGCTCCTGGCCACTAAACTGGGCTACGTGTATCTGGACACCGGTGCGATGTACCGGGCCTGCGCTTTGCAAGCCCTGCGCCGGGGCACGGACCTGAGCGACGATGAAGCGGTGCGCTCCCTGCTGGCGGATCTGGATATCCGGGTCGAGCTGACGGACGGCGACAACGTGATCCTGCTCGGCGGCGAGGATGTTTCCCAGGCCATCCGGGCCAACGAGATTTCCCGCCTCGCCTCTGATATTTCCGCCCTGCCCGCGGTCCGCCACAAGATGGTAGAACTGCAGCGCCAGCTTGGCTCCGGGGGCGGCGTGATCCTGGACGGGCGTGACATTGGCACCTATGTCTTCCCCAACGCGGACATCAAGTTTTTCCTCACCGCCTCGCCGGAGATCAGGGCCAGGAGGCGTTGGCTGGAACTTCTGCGAAAACACATTGTCAGCGATGAGGATACCATTCTGGCCGAATTGAACGAACGCGACCGCAACGACGCCAGCCGGGCCCTGGCACCCCTGGCCAGGGCTGAGGACGCCATAGAGGTCGATACAAGCGCCCTGAGCGTGGAAGAGCAGGTGGAGACTCTTTTCGCGATCGTCAAAGCCAGGATGGAGGCTGTATGACCATCCTGCTGGCCGAACACTCCGGCATCTGCTTTGGCGTCCGGCGCGCCATCCAGATGGCCCTGGAAGCCGCCAACGAAGGCTCCGATGTCTGCACCCTGGGCGAGCTGATCCACAACCCACAGGTAGTGAATGAACTGGCGCAACAAGGCATCGGGGTCTGCCAGAGCAGCCAGGATATCCACAACATGAGCGTGGTCATCCGCTCCCACGGGGTTTCCAAACAGGAATGGGAAGCCCTGCAGGCCACGGACAACCAGATCATCGACGCCACCTGCCCCTACGTGAAACGGGCGCAGGAACTGGTGGCCTCAATGAGCGAATATCCGGTGTTCATCATGGGCGATCCGGACCATCCGGAGGTCCGGGGCATGCTTTCCTACGGCAATCAGCTCACCCGGGTGATCAAGCCCGGAGACCCTTTGCCGGAGCAAAACTGGAAAACGCTGAGCGTGATCAGCCAGACCACCCAGAAGCTGAGCAACCTGCAGGACCTGGTGGGCCGGCTGCTGCCCCGCGTTTTGGATCTCAGGGTTTTCAACACCATCTGTTCCGCCAGCACGCTGCGCCAGGACACAGCCGTGAAACTGGCCCGGAGATCCGACCTGATGGTCGTGATCGGCGGGAAGAACAGCTCCAACACCATGATGCTCCAGGATCTCTGTGCCGCCGAGACCACAAGCCTGCACATCGAGACCGAGGCGGAGCTCGAAGCTGAAATGCTGTCTGGAGCGGAAAGCATCGGACTCGCGGCCGGGGCCTCCACCCCCGCGGAGACGATCATCAAAGTTTTTAACAAAATCAAAGAAATCAAAGGGGAACCCGGCACGGCGACGCGCATCGGGGAAATTCCCCTGTTTAAGGAGGAATCATGTTAGAGCATGATCAAAACCATGTCGATACCGACCAGAAGGAAAACGACCGGGAACAAGACCTGGAAAAAGAACTGATGGAAGGCGCAGACGAACTGTCAAAACCAAAAGTCGATGCCGAAGAACCCGAAACGGAAGCACCTGCTGAAGAGACGAAAGTGATGGAAGAAACTCAGGAAGAGCCTGAAACGGCGGCCGAACCTGAACCCACGGTGGAAGAAGCCACCCAGGCAAACAGCGAACCGGTCCAACCGGAAGATGAAGAGCCAGCCCAGCCCGAAAAGGCCGAGGCTGCCGTGACCGAACCGGAACTTGTGACCGAACCTGAACCCGAGACAGAGCCTGAACCTGTGACTGAGCCTGAACCTGTGACCGAAGCGGAACCCGTTACCGAGCAGGAAACTGTGTCAGAGCAGGAACCCATGCCCGAACAAGAGCCGGAAACGGCGCTTGAGTCGGACGCGGATCAGGCCGAACTCCTTGCTGCCGCTGAAGAACACCACAAACGCAAAGCCACCCGCGCCAAAACCAAAGAACCCCATCCCAACCAGGAACTGATGGACCTGATCGAGGAACACGCCTCAAGTTTCCGCAGAGGAGACGTCAAAGAGGGGACCGTGGTCAGCGTCAATGACAAGGAAGTGGTTGTGGACATCGGATTCAAATCCGACGGCGTGATACCCCTCAGTGAATTTGAGTACAACGGCATTCCGGAGCTCAATTCCACGATCATGGTCTTCATCAACGATCTCGACAACGGCGAGGGTAGGCTTTCGCTTTCCAAGCGCAAAGCCGATTTCATCAAGAACATCGAGCTCATCAAACAGGCCAATATCGATGGAACCGTGCTGAACGGCACGATCCGGCGCCGCGTCAAGGGCGGGATGATCGTAAATGTTTTGGGCATCGAGGCCTTTTTACCCGGCTCCCAGATGTCCCTGAAACCGATCCCCAACCTCGATCAATTCATTGGCAAGGAACTCAGCTTCAAGGTGATGAACCTTGACGAGGAACACCGCAATATCATCCTTTCCCGCAGAATGGTCCTGGAAGATGAGGCAAACCTGAAACGTCAGGAGCTGCTTGCCCGGATAAACGTCGATTCAGAACTCGACGGGGAAGTGAAAAATATAACTCAATATGGCGCCTTCATCGATCTGGGCGGGATCGACGGGCTTTTGCACCTCACCGACATGTCCTGGGGCAAGATCGACCATCCCAGCGACATGCTGAGCATCGGCGACAAGGTGAAGGTGAAGGTCATCAAATTCGACAGCGAAACCAACAAGATCTCCCTGGGCCTGAAACAGCTGGTTCCCCATCCCTGGGAGAATGTCGAGATCAAGTATCCCGAAGGCGTGCGCGTGACCGGTAAAGTGGTCAGCGTCAAATCCTTCGGCGCCTTCGTGGAGATCGAGCCGGGCGTGGAAGGCCTGGTGCACATTTCCGAGATGTCCTGGACCAAGAAGATCACGGACGCGCGCAAGATCGTCAAGATCGGCGACGTGGTGAACGCCATCGTCCTGGAACTGGACAAGGAAAACAGGCGCATCTCCCTGGGCATGAAACAGATGGATCCCAATCCCTGGCTCTCCATCGAGGACCATTTCCCCATCGGCGCCGTGATCACGCGCCCCATCAAAAGCATCACCGCCTTTGGCGCCTTTGTCGAGATCGAAGACGGGATCGACGGTTTGATCCACATCTCCGATATCAGCTGGACCAAACGCATCTACCACCCGCGCGAGGTTTATCGCAAGGGACAGGAAGTCGAAGCCGTGATCCTTTCGATCGACCGGGCCCTACACCGCATCGCCCTGGGCGTGAAACAGCTCACCCCCGATCCCTGGAGCAACCTGAGCAGCGTCCTGCCCATCAACACTGAAGTTAAGGGCAAGATCAGCAAACTCATACCCAAAGGCGTCCTGGTGGACATTCCCGTCGGCGAAGACACCGTCGAGGGCTTCATCCCCATCTCCCATCTGGCGATCCCCAAACTGGAACACTCAGAAGACGCCTTCCACGCCGGCGAGGAACTGCCTCTCAAGGTGATCGAGCTGGATATGGACAACCGCCGCCTGATCCTTTCCGTGAAGGCCTTCTTCTTCTCCCGCGATCCCAAACTGCAGGAGGAATACATCGCCCTGCACGAACAATACATGCGCGACCGCATCATCCGGATGCAGAAAAAACGCGCTGAACGGACCGCCCGGGAAAAGCAGGAGCAGCAAGCGGCTGAGGAAGCCCGGAAAGAAGCCGAAAGCGCCGAGGGTTTGGTTGTGGCAGCCATTGTCGCCGAAGGCTCAATGCCTGAAGCAGAAGCCGTTACGAGCTCTCCGGAAGAACCAGTTGAAGTGCCGGCCAGCCCTGAAGAAACCGCCGCGCCTGAGGTAGTCGAAGTTCCCGTGGAAATGCCTGAACTCGAACCTGCCGATGAAACTGCAGCGGAACCCGTCGCGGAAGCTGAGCTCGCGGAACCCGTAATTGAAGAAACCGTAACTGAAGAAGCGGTGGAAGAGATCGAGACAGCGGAAGAAACAGTATCTGAAGAAGCTGTTGAGAAGTTCGAAACTGTGGAAGAAACAACGGTCGAAGAAACCGTAACTGAAGAAACGGTGGAAGCACTCGAGACTGTGGAAGAAACAGTATCTGAAGAAGCTGTTGAGAAGTTCGAAACTGTGGAAGAAACAACGGTCGAAGAAACCGTTGCCGAAGAAGCTGTTGAAGAGCTCGAAACCGTGGAAGAAGCGGTGGTCGAAGAAACCGTAACTGAAGAAGCTGTTGAAGAGCTCGAGACCGTCACGGAAGCGGTGGTCGAAGAACCCTTATCGGAAGAAACTGCGGAAGAAGAAGCTGAAGAAACCGTCAAACAGGTCAGCGAGTCTGAGACCCCTGAAGAAGAAGCCGAAGTAACCGATTTGGAAGAACCGGCCGAATCCTCAGATGACGTGGAAGACGATCTGGAAGTATGACCCTAACGGGGATGAGATAATTGAATGATCCGCGGTAGCAGATGTTCCAATTGGCTCAACATCCCTCGATAAAGATAAATGATCAAGATACGGCGGCTCTCAGGAGCCGCCGCATCGTTCTGATTCTGGATTTCCTGGTCCCCGTCCTGGCCCTTGGCCTGGGCACCTGGCTGATCCGCATATTTGACCTGGATCTGCTTTTGCAGGGATTCTTCTTCTCCGATGCCGGCACCTGGTCGGGCAAACAGTTCGCCCTGTTCGACCTCGTCTACCGCTATGGCACCCTACCCGCTCTGTTTACAGCCTTTACGGGATTTGCCGTGTTCAGCGTGAGTTTTTTCTCCCGGTCCCTGGTCATCTGGCGCTGGTCCGGGTTGTTTCTGGTCCTGGCCATGCTCCTGGGGCCGGGTTTGCTGGTCAATGCCGTTTTCAAGGAATACTGGGGCCGGCCGCGGCCCAGAAACATCATCGAATTCAACGGGATCCATGCCTTTGAGGAGCCTCTCACGTATGACTCCAGTTCCCCAGGCAATTCCTTTCCCAGCGGGCACGCCTCGATGGGTTTCTATTTCTTCGCCCTCTACTTTGTGGTCCGGGGAAGAAGGAAATATCTTACCCCCTGGTTCTTCCTATTGGCTATGGCTTACGGGATCGGGATGGGGATCATCCGCATGGCGCAGGGCGGGCATTTTGCCTCGGATGTCCTCTGGGCGGCCGGTTTTGTTTATCTGAGCTGCGCGCTGCTTTACCATCTGCTGAAACTGGACCGGCATTCAGGCTCCGCGCAGCGAATCTAATTGGCTTTTGCGGCTCTGACACTTATACTATTTGAAAATGCATATTTACGAGAAGGTGTATCATGCCAAATAAGAACTTGTTACTACTGACGGTATTTATGCTGCTAGCCCTGGCACTATCAGCAGAGATACAGAACTCCCGCACGGCGATCGGAGTCCACGCCGGGACCCAATCCAGCAGCGGCTACGCCATGCGCTGGATGGATGGTTTGAACGGGCTCCAACTGACCGTGGGTGCCTACACCAGGGGCAGTGACGAGATCAGGTTCCCCACCCAATATTATGATTGGGATTCCTGGGACGAGAGCGACTCCCTGATCACGGTCAAGAAAAACGGCCGCGAAGCCTCCGGCAACATGGGGCTGAACTATATCCGCACGATCGACGAATTCAGGAACGGCCGCTTCTACGTCTTCGCAGGCGGATATTACAAATATTTCCAGCGCAAGCAATATACCCAGGATTATAGTCTGGTCACAGTTTCGGACACGATATATAATGACTCCTACCATTACTACATACCTGTGGCCGGAACCGAAGACAGCGAGCTTAAGGTCCAACACCGCTGGGCTGTGGGCGCCGGGCCCGGATTCGAACTATACCTGGGCAAGCAATTCCGCCTGGCCCTCGAGCTGCCCATCACCTACAACTGGAAGCACGACATCGCCATGTGGTACATCCAGGGCGGTATCTATTACTACTTCAAATGAGTAGAGGTTTCTTGGCTCTCTTTTAAAACCAAGTGGGTCAGATAATCAGACTCGGCTTGAAGGGGTGGCAAATTCCGATTTGCCACAGCGGTCAGAGACCTTTCAATCTGTAGGCAAACCGGTTTCAACCGGTGCAGGACAATAGTCCCGGGATTCATCCCGGGTATTGACGGAGTGATCGTTTGTTTCCCCAAATTCCCCATCCCCTCCCCCAAACACGGTTGCAATCTATGTTGGAGGAGGAGGTGGGTCCATCTAATACAAGATTTACATTGACAAGCCATAAAACTTGATTATCTTGTCCCATAACTTTGATTAAAAGGAGTGGGACATGGGACGACACAAGCTAAGCATCGATGCAAGCACTTTGGAATCGATAGAGC